>LIAZ01000170.1 GCA_001438985.1 Acidimicrobium sp. BACL17 MAG-120823-bin42
CTCCCGGCCCTTCACTTGGCGGGGCAAGCTCGTCGATGGTCGTTCGGTGGTCGCTCTCGCACCGAGCATTATGCTCCCACCAACACACACTGAGGCGCCAGAGTCCAGTGATCAAGGGCCAGTCCTTAGCCTTGTTGAAGTTAAACGCCTGAGCTCAGTCGGTAGAGCGTCTCACTCGTGGTGAGAGGTTCATCGCAGGCAAATCGGACGACCCGCCACATCTCTCCTAGTTCCCCTTTAACTAGTGCGATGTGGGGGCGGGGTCTGTTGTCGGAAAGGTAGGCATTGGTGGTGATACTTCAAAGATGAATCGAATCAATCAACACAAGAAGTATGGCTGGGCTCTTTACAAGCGATTAACTTTAGACACTGCTGAAGAGGCATATGAAATTGAACAAGCTGTTATTTCATGGCTTCGATATGACCTCGGTCTGCCGAGATTTCTTTCAAGTGAGGAGATGCCACAGGGAGGCCATACTGAGACATTTTCTGCCGAAGAAATTGATTCCTGGACAATATGGGAAGAAGTAACTCGAGTAGCAGGGCTACGAGCCCCCGGGAATCTTCAGTAAGAACCAAACACTTGGATAAAGATGTTGACATTTTGTTGACATGCAGCCCTATAAAGCTAAGCCACCAAGTGGCTGATGCTCAAAATCCCATATAAATATGGGTTATCTTGGTGGGCCAGGTGGGGATTGAACCCACGACCAAGGGATTATGAGTCCCCTGCTCTGACCACTGAGCTACTGGCCCGTCATTGTGTTGCGTTAGTGGAGCAAGCAGAGCCTAATGGCACGACTTAGGCGACGGAGCAACGTCAATTCCTGGGCTCCTGCTGAAAAAGCCACTGGGCTTCAGATGAAAACCTGTTCGTTCTACAGGCATCACTGGCCAGTCTTCGGTGCGCGGAATGTGATTGGTGCCAAAGACGTACCACAACACAACGTCAGCGTCCTCAATCGCGCGATTTGTTTTCGTCCATTCAGGTAACCCTGCCCCACCGGCATGTTGATACGGATAATCGCCAGCCGGAAACTTCTCTTTGGACTGTTGAGGAGTCACCCAGAGATGCTTGTACATAAACCCTGCACGCTTACCAATGACCGAATCTGGAAGTGCGAGTGGAAACGTAGTGTGACCAGGAATCAACTTGTAACCAACGGCTTTGCCCATGTGATTTTTCTTGCTTTTGTTGATTACCTTCCAAAATCGCCCCACCATTGGGTCGATCAAGCGCTGCGCCGCTTGCTCTGTCTTAAGCGTTGTTTCCTTGGTCTCGTAGGCGCCCCCATACAGATTGTGTGGGCCCATCTCATGAGCAAACGAATCAACTTCTACCACCGTGTTGGCCGAACCCTCGTCGTTGCCATCGATATCGAGATCAAGTCGGGCGCAAAAAATGTGTTGATGATACGGAGCCCACAGGCCTGGTTCAATTTCGGTTGCAGATGGGTGACTGGCTCCAATGTGATCTGCCAATGTCAACACGATTCCTGTGAGTTTGGCCTCAAACTCAATTGAACCATCTTGATAGAAATACCAGAAGTACCCGTATTCGTAGTTATTAATCGTGACTATTGACGAAACGACAAATCGACGACCGCGACGCACTTCAACATTTCCGTCAACATCAGTGTGCTTCCACAGAATTCCAAAATCTTCTTCGTGCATACAAATTGCATTACCAATTTCTCGAACTTCACCAGCAGGGTTCGCCACAGCAACATCGAGATAGACAATTTCCCCAAGACAATCACAGCCAAGTGTGAGCGAATTGGTGTAGTTGCCTAACCCAAACTCGCCGGTGTCAAAAGCATTTTTGCGATAGGAGCCTTGACTTTGATCCCCGTAAGGAATTACCAATTCGGCAATTGACAGGCGGTGTGCGATCTTTCGCAACGTACCCTCATCATCAAACCACACATCGTGCAACACCAAACCCTCACGTTGACAAAACCCAACCCGGAAGTTCCAGCGTTCCCACGACACGTGATGTCCGTTCAGAGCAAACGAAACACCTTCAGGTTGATGGATGGAAAGTGGCTTCAACTTGACCGTTGCACCCGTTTGACTTTCGCGATATGGCCCTGGCGTTTGCGGGATTGCAATTTCGGGATCATCCTCAATTGCCACCACTGAAAAATCTGCAAGATCGACAATGGCATGTAGACCAGATATTGGATGCGCATAAAAGTTTGCATTCGGTTCTGGCTGCAACCACATCGGAGTCCAGATCAATCGCCGACCATCATCTAAATGCTTGGGGATTTGTGCTCCAATTGACCACGTTTCCATTTGCACAGATGCAACGTTGCTAATTCCTCGCTTTTCTAAGGCGGCAACAATTCGCGGGTCGGCCTTCACTGCGGCAATTGCTCTTACGGACTCACTACTCAAGATTGGCGCCTTTGCGCCTTCGATGACTTCGGTGCTCACGACTACGCCGTCTACCGAGATCACACTCTCTTGGACTTCACAGTTTGTTTTATCTAGAAC
>LIAZ01000171.1 GCA_001438985.1 Acidimicrobium sp. BACL17 MAG-120823-bin42
TGGATGCGGAGCCCCTGGCTCTGAATATTCAGACTTTTGATTCCCAGGTCTATAACCGTTTCGTGGATGCTTTTGCACCGGGATCCGACGCTGCGCTGTGGTCCGAGACGTTTGAGGGAGCAGGTTTTCCCTCCCACGTTGAGAGGAATATGGAACGGGAACCCCTTATTTCTTTCAACCATCTGGATGAGCGGGGCGAGGACTACTACGCGAATCCCAATATCGACTTCACCATCCCACTTCTGGCCTATACCGAGGCGGAAGAAACCAACATAATTTTTGACTGGTCCCAAACGCCTCAGGGCGACAGAGAGATCGCCACCTATTTCGAACTCGTCAATGATGCTCTCATTCCCCTGCAAGAGGCAGATGTTCCGGAAAAGTTGACCTTTATGACGTATGGGAACCTCGAATCACCGGCAAACCTTCGCAACCACGAGAGTGAACTCAATCTTGATTGGCCGGAAGAGTTTGACTACCAAGACACCTTCAGCACTCAGTGTTGGGCGTGCGATGACCCCGAAGGCTGTGATCCGGAAATTCATGAAACGACCCTGGATGATGGAAGTGTGGTCCGCTATCGCTGGTATCGCTTCATAGACCAGCCGGTTTTTTGGAACATGAAAAACGAGTTCCCTGACGTGTACACCCCAGAGAAGCTCGATCAGCTCCAGGCCACCATCGAGACAATGCACAGAGAATGGGACGGGTCCACTAACTTGCTGGAGCGCCCCTCTTCGCAGCGTGTTCTCGAGCTCGCGGAGATTGACCACGGCCTCCTCGTGAGCCCGCCGGAAGGAAAAGAAGTGGGGTGGGTTCCGATCGTGTGGGAAGTTGAACATCCCGATGGCGAGTGGATCGACGATGTCGCCCATCCAGATGTTTACGGAGTTCCCTATCCCCGGCGCTAGCGGCGGGGAAAGCGGTGGAGAAACGTGGCTGTAGTTTTCAGGTCCCCCATCGCTCTTGCGACCGTCGTGGTTCTTACACTGAGCGCATGCAGCGGGGCCGGCGACAAAGAAAATTGTTGAGGCGCTTCCCCCGGCGACCGAATTTATTGAACGCCTCGAACTGTATAAGACAGTTATTCCAGCGAGTGAATCACAGCAAAGGTCTAAGATTGAGAGGCTCGTGGAGAGCTCGGGTAACGCGGAGCGGTGGTTCTACTACATGGACAACTATGACCCCGCAGTCGCAGACTTCATGGAAGAAAAAATTGATCGCCTGATTGGCGAAATTCGCTAACATCCGCCGCGGAGTGGGGCCACCGGCGTGATGGCGGGGGCTCACCTCACGGAGGCAAAGAATTCTGAGGCGATCAGGGCAAACTCTTCCGACATTCCTGCGTCATGGCCCTGGCCAGCAAGCCCGTAGTGGAGGACGCGATGATCATCCACGCACCCCTCAAACATCAGGATCCGGTCGCCAGTATCTTCGGTTTCTCCCGTGCCGGCATCACAGCCATTGACTGATCCCCAGAGGGTGGCGCTCTGTTCCGCGGGGACGAATCGCAGTCCCACAGGGGAATCTCCACCGTCGTAGGGGATGACGTCATCGTCCATTCCGTGAACCTGTAACACGGAAACGGCGGAGGTTTCCGCGGAAGGCTCGCGACCTTCGATGAGCATGCTGCCAAAACCGGCGATGCCTTTCAATAGAGAAGTCTCGGTGGCAAGAACGTGAACTAAACCAGATCCATTGGAGTGCCCAATCGCAAAGAAGTCGGACGTGAGGGGATATTGGGAAGAGAGTTCAGCGATGACGTCGCTTACAAAGGCAACATCATCTGCGGTGGACTCTTCCACGCCGAGATTCCACGATCGTTTGTATCCTTCGGGAACGACGGCAATGCACGGGAGTTCAAACGAACACACCCTCTGGGCCATCCAGGCAAAATCTTCGGGGCTTTGACCGTTGCCATGAAAACCCAAGACAATGGCGTACGCGGTGTTCGGGTCATAGTCGCCCGGGAGCATGACGATGGCTCGCCGTTCGATATCTTCACCCTCAATGACCTGGCTAAGAATGAGCTCCGACTCGGTGTTATCCATGTCACCACTCTGGGATTCATCGGCGTTGCCCTCGTCCACGATCTCGCTGGTCGCTTGCTCGTCACTTGGTGGCGCTTCACCCTCGCTTGAGCAACCGACGAGCAACAGGCTCGCCACAGCTAATCCTGAGACAGCACGATGCAGTGTGTTCACGGTCAACCTTTCTACGAAACAAAGCAATGCAATGCGAGTATCCGCAGAGCTAGCAGGGGGAAAAGATAATCTAACTTAACCTACACGAGTCGATGCCCGCCAGCGGGTTGGTTGGATGAGGTTTCTGCAATTTCAAAGGGCGTCGGAGTGCAATCCCTTGTTGGCGCCACTGGCTCAGATATTGCTGCAGTTGAATTAGCACTTCTCTACTTGTTCTTTGAGACCACTTGAATAGATGGCCGATTTGTTCAAGTTGGAGGTTTGGAAACTGCCTTGGTATTCGATGTA
>LIAZ01000172.1 GCA_001438985.1 Acidimicrobium sp. BACL17 MAG-120823-bin42
ATCAATCACGTCTACCTATTTCGTATTCTGTAAGTTGCTGTTGAGTTACTGAAATCGCCCGCGTGCCTTGATGCACAAGTTGATACCACGAAACAGTTTTCTCCATGGTGGTTGCAAAGTCCCACTGTGGTGACCAATTCAGTTCTGCTTGAGCTTTTGAACAGTCAAGCTGTAAAAGAGTTGCTTCATGCGGGTGGTCGCGGTTGTCGTCAAGCGTGACTGAACCCGAACCCCAAATAGCAATTGCTTCTTGGGTTACATCACTCACTGAGCGCACTTCATCAGAACGTGGACCAAAGTTCCACGAACCCGAAACCGCACTATTTCCCTTCAACATTTCGCTTCCCAGAAGGATGTAACCAGAAAGTGGTTCAAGGACGTGTTGCCAGGGTCGCGTTGCTCGAGGATTTCGAATGTGTATAGGTGTGTCACGCTGCAATGAGCGAATGCAATCGGGAATAATTCGATCTTCTGCCCAATCACCCCCACCAATGACATTTCCTGCTCGTGCTGATGCGGCAATCAAATTGTCTCGCTGCACAAAAAACGATGCGTTATACGCAGCAAAAACAAGCTCGGCAGCGCCTTTTGAAGCACTGTATGGGTCGCTCCCGCCGAGAACATCTTGTTCGGTGTAGCCGGCATCCTGTTCGATATTGCGGTAGCACTTATCCGATGTGATGAAGATAAGAGCTTTCACCGACTCTGTGAGTCGGACACACTCAAGAAGGTTTGTGGAACCTCCAATGTTGGTATCAAATGTTTGCACGGGGTCGCGGTAGGAGAGTCGAACAATTGGCTGTGCAGCAAGGTGGAATACGACATCTGGTTGAACGTCAACAAATCGAGTCTTGAGTCGTTCTAAATCACGGATATCGCCATCCTGATGATCAATCAATGAACCCAGCTGTAATCATTGAAGTGAGAATGATCAAGGGCGGGAAGCGCATAGCCAAAGACTTTGGCGCCATGATTGTGCAACCAGAGGCTCAGCCATGAACCTTTAAACCCAGTATCGCCAGTAATGAGAACACGCTTACCGCGGAATGACTCAAGAGCGTTTACCAGATTTTCCATGGCGCCTTACTTTGGTCGAGCATTGAATTCAGCAGTTGCCAGTCGCGGTAGGTATCCATGCACTGCCAGAAACCATCATGTTGATATACGGCGAGCAACTGATCGGATACCAAAGATTTCATTGGTTCCTGTTCGAATACTAAATCGTCGCGGTTGTCCATGTGTGCAAAGACAGTTGGTTCACAAACAAAAAAACCACCTGAGATAATTCCAGCACTGGCCTGTGGTTTTTCATTAAATCCGGTGGCGACGCCGTTGTTGTCAACTTGCAGTTCACCAAAACGAGCCGGAGGGCGAACGCCAGTAACGGTTACAGCGAGGCCCTTGCCTTGGTGATGTGCGAGTAACGCGTCGAGATTGATGTCGCTTAAACCATCACCGTAGGTGAGCATGAATGGTTCATTGTTAAGGAGGTGCTTTACCTTGACGATGCGCGAACCAGTCATTGCATGCTGCCCAGTATTGGCAAGCATCACCGACCAGTTGGAAAACTCGTCATCAGCACCATATTGAACGTGTTCAATAGATTCATTGATTTGAGACAAAACACTGTTGTTGGTCATTTTGGAGACAAAAAAGTTTCGAATGACTTCACTTTTGTATCCCATGCATAAAACAAACTCTGTGTGTCCAAAGGATGCGTAGTAACGCATGAGATGCCAGATGATTGGCTGATCGCCAACTCGGATCATGGGCTTTGGAATGTCCTCGGCAACATCGCGAATTCGCGTGCCGAGACCGCCACATAGGATCACTACTTTCATTGCGTCACCAATATGCGACGCTGATTACTGAGCAGCGTCGGAGTCGAGAAACCAGTGAGTAGGTGAAAATACTGCAAGCGGAAGACGCTCTCCTTGCTGGAGTCGCACGAAAATATCCCTCTTATTATGCCCTGTTTGCAGAGCAATTCGGTGGGTAGCCAAAGCGAAATAGGCCATGCTGCATGTGACCCGCTCTCGGGGAGCCTTTGGACTGTCGGTTATCGCGCACGACCAGGTGGTTGCAGAGAGATGACCTGAAAGCGGAAACAAACTTGCAATATGCCCGTCGTCAGCGACCGAGATCATCACGATGTTGGGCTTTCCAACCTTTTTGAGGATGTTCTCTAGTTCAATTGAACCGTTCGCAGGTCCTCGTTCTGCCGGGATGCTGACGAGCTGTGGTGATGATTCAAATGAGTGCGAATCGATCAACGAGAGAAGTGCGGTGTCGTTGCGTTGCGAATCGCCTACAGGCAGGCAGCGCTCATCGGCCAAGACAAAGATGACATTGCCCCAGTTGGATTGTGCGCTGAATGCTTTTCGCAATACGTGATGTACCGACTCACCGCCCGCAACGACGACAACACATTTTTTATCGCCCGTTGAACACAGTGAAATCTTCTCAAGCAGCGTGGTACATGCCGAG
>LIAZ01000173.1 GCA_001438985.1 Acidimicrobium sp. BACL17 MAG-120823-bin42
CGATTCTCTTCATCAAAGTTCCACCTACCGCCGATTGGCTCACCACCATCCATCAACACATCGAGGCGCTTGCGTTGCCAGCGATAGAAATCTTCCATCTTGATTGACTTTCGTGCACCCATGAACGCCCGATAGTCGTCAGGATGACAGAGAAACTGGTTCGACGCCACAGTTCGAATCCCAAGACCAGCGAGCATCTGTCGCGAAGAAAAACTATTTGGCTCAGTTGCCACAATTTCGATTGGATTGAACTCGTTGTTATGGGCTTCAACACCTTCGCGCATTGTTGGTGCGAAGCGATAGTCGACCTGAAAACCCTCAGCCCGCAGCTCGGCGGCAAACTTTCGCATCGATGCCACAATGAAATGAGCACGCTGAACGTGCCAGCGGCGCGAGCCAATTTTTGCTGCCGATTCAATAAATAACACGCGATGCGTTGCCGGTTGAGCCTCTGCAAGAGCGCCGATACCACGATTGAGTTGATCGCCGAAGACCCAAATAGACGGCATGCTCATTGCCTCAGCGTAAAGCACCATCAAGTCAACTGAATTACTCTGCAATGTATGAGTCGTGTTGCCCAGACCAAAAATGGTTTTGCGCCAAAACTGTGCCCTACCTGTAGCCGTGAGTTTGAATGGCGCAAGAAATGGGCAAAAGATTGGGAAAACGTGCGCTACTGCAGCAACCGGTGCAAGCCGTGACAACGCAACGTGAGGCTTTCACCGAATTCATCGGTGTTTACAACGCTGAATCAACGCTGTGGGGAGAGATTTCATATTGGATCGGTGCACGCTTTGGGGTGCGGCATTGCTCGCTCTGCGACATCACGCACGGGCTGTTCACTCAGCGCTCGGATTGGCAAGAGTGCGCCACTGCACTTGACATTCCATTCACTACATTTCATATCAATGACGCGCCAGCCGATGTGACTCGAGCAGCAAACGGGAACTACCCAGTTGTGCTTGGGAAAAATTCAGCAGGCATCCACATCGTGCTGTCAGCAGACGACTTGGAGCAATGCGACCGATCCCCAGAACGATTGCTGAACAAGCTTCAGTCGTTATGAAGCAAGGCCATGCAACCAGGCCTGCACGTTTAAACCCAGATTTGCCAAGTCGTAGCCACCTTCTTGTAACACCACAGTTGGCAGATTGAGACCGCGCACCCGCGCACCACTTCGAGTGAAACCATCACGGGTGACCGCAAGATCACAAATTGGGTCAGTGATATAGGTGTCGAGGCCAAGAGAAACAATCAGTAACGACGGGCCAAATGCCTCAATTGCTGCGCAGGCCTTATCGAGTGAGTCAAGAAACATATCGTCGTTGGTTTTGGCAGCAAGTGGAATGTTGGTAGTTGACCCACGTCCCCAACCTTCGCCAAGCTCATCTGCAAACCCGGTGACATACGGATACGCACGACGTGGATCACCATGTAGCGATACGTACTGCACATCGTTGCGACCATAAAAAATCTGCTGCGTACCGTTGCCATGGTGATAGTCAACATCGAGCACCGTCACCTTTGTTGCATTCGTCGAAGCTACGTAATGAGCAGCAACAGCAGCGTTGTTAAAAAAGCAGTAGCCGCCGTACAGATCGGTTGTGGCGTGATGCCCAGGAGGACGACACAAGCCGTAGGCAAACTTCTCTCCATCAAGCACTATTTGCGTTGCAGTAAGTGCCGTGTCGACAGCTCCGCGTGCAGCCAGGTACGAACCCTGCGTAATGGGTGTTGTGGTTTCGAAACACCACCAACCAAGTCGCGCGTTGGTGGCCGTGGGCTCCTCGAGCTGCGACATCGCTTCACGCATGGATGGTCGATAGAAAAAGTCAGGAACTACTTCCCTGCTTGGCCGCACATCGCGCTGGTAGTCGGCCCATGCGCTCAGCAAAAAGTTGTTCAGGCCAGGGTTATGGACCGCATTGATCGGATCTACACCCCATTGCGTTGGTGACACCACACTCATCGAAGCATCTGCTTGCAACACCTCACGAATGTTCTCGGCACGCACCGTGTGCTCATGTGGTGAATGCGAACCAGATTCGGCAATTTCTTCTTGCGGGTTATGTCCTAAATGGGCATCGGTATAGACAACCTTCATGCCACTACCTCAGTCGAATCGTGGCGCAGATCGCAATGAGCGCTTAATTTCAGCAACTCCCAATTCGGCAATAGTCTGCACGGCATCCCATAATCGTAAAGCTTCATCACCGTGTGGTGCCTGCGAAATCACTGGCCCAAAGAGGCTCGCTTCCTGCGCGGACTTTGGATTAAACGTCAGGATCGGTGTGCCAACATCTTTTCCTGTTCGACTGAGAGCAGCTTCTGTTTCAAAGCGGATCACCTCATCGTGAGCGTCCTCGGTGTAGGCATCAGCAATTGTTTTGGGTAGCGAGGCGCTGACAGCAATCTCAGACAAAAAGGCGTGCGGGCTCTCGAGCAAGTCGCGCCGTCCATCTCG
>LIAZ01000174.1 GCA_001438985.1 Acidimicrobium sp. BACL17 MAG-120823-bin42
CGTGAGTTCTTTTGCTTTTGGTATGCGGTGTGGGATGTGTCGGCGCATGGGCTTGACAACAAAACTCATAGCAGTAATTGATAATGCTGCTCCAACTGCGAAGAGCAAGTAGATCAGTTCTTCGTTGATGACCGCAAAGAGTGCTCCCACGATAAATGCACCAAGCGCAGCAATTGCCGACCACGTGGTGACACCGATTTTGTGTTTGACCATTGCAAGGAGCGATGGAAGCAGTGTCACCGATGCAATCATCATCACCAAAACACCAACAACGGCACCAATTGCTAGACCGCGAGCAAATGCAAGTCCCATCACAAACAAACCGAGAAGCGAAATGATTACGGTGATGCCCGCAAAAATCACAGCACGACCGGATGTGTCAACTGCATCAACAACTGCTTCTTCGACAGTAAGGCCCTCTGCAAGCCCTTCGCGGTATCGGGTGACGATAAATAATGCATAGTCAATTCCGACACCAAGTCCGATCATTGCAACAAGCGATGTGGTGAAGTCGGGCATGGGGACAATGTGGCTGAGGATGATTGCAAGAAACGAGCCAACTCCGAGTCCGAGAAGTGCAGTGCCGATAGGAAGGCCCATTGCAAGCACTGAACCAAAAGCAAGAACCAAAATGATCATTGCCGCAAGCAAGCCGTAAGCCTCAGATGCCGGTAATTCGAATTCGGCAAAGATGTTGCCGCCGTACTCAATGGTTAGTCCGTCAATGGATACTTGATTGCCTAAGTCTTGGATGTCTTCGGAAAGCGTGAGCAGTTCGGTCTGCGAGCGCAACGACACATCAAGTGAAGCAAATCCTGTTGTTCCCGCCGGGTTGATTTGCCCTGCACCGGTCTCGACGAATGGGGATGTGAGTGTGATTCCTGGAAGCGCGTCTACTTGATTAAAAAATGGGGTGAGGATTGCAACGACGTCGTCTGAATTAACTCCATTGACCGAAGAGAACACAATCTCTCCAGAGAATCCAGCTTTTTCTGGACTGTTTGCTTCAAGCAGTTTTTGAACATCGTTTGCTTCGCTTTGTGGTAACTCGAATTGAGTGCTGAAGTTGCCACCCATTTGTCCCGCGAGAAGTCCGAGCACAGCGAGAAGAGGAATCCAGATTGCGAACACCATGATTCGGCGACGACGGACACTGAAACGAGCGAGTGCAACGAGCATGAGATGGTCTTTCTATGAAAGGCCGACAGGGGGTCAGCACAGGTAACAGCTAAATGTTAATTGTCGCAAATACGGTGAAGGAGATTGTGCGCGTGACCTTAGTTACGCCACGTGACACCGGCTGGCCATTCTCCAATTCCGCCGTCCTCTACAAGGAAACCCGTGAGGTCTTTGTTGGTGTGGCGAGAACGCCAGGTCAGCATCTCTTGAGCCAGAGGCAGAACTCGCGCTGGATCAGTGAAGGTAGTTCGCCATGTTGGGTCGGCTGCAAGATCGAATGCCAACCACGTACCATCACCGAATTGCACGTATGCCTTGTCGGCATAACGGCGCACAGCGAGATGCTGTTTTTCGAGTCGTTGATCCCATGGCCAGTTGCGTTCGCCCATACGAATGAAATAGTGGCGCCAGTCGTACTCATATGAAACCGCGTCGCGCCATTTAGACGGTGGGTTTCCTGAGAGAAACAGGTTAAGCGGAAGGCCGTCGCATTGTTTGGGCACAGGTTGTCCCAGTAACTCTGCGATCGTTGGAACGATGTCAACATTTTCAGTAAATGCATCAACAGTTGTTCCGTGTTGCGCAGCGTGCTGTGGATCGCGAATCACACCAAGAATGTGATAGCTCTGATTAAAGAAACCAAGCTTTTCTTTGAGTCCATGGTCGCCAAGTTGTTCGCCATGATCAGCAGTAATGATGATGACGGTGTTTTCCCACATTCCAAGTTCAACAAGTTCATCCCAGACGCGTCCAAGTTGTTCGTCGACATCACCAATCATTCCGTAGTACTGCGCAATCATGTGACGAACTTCGGCTTCGTCTGTTGGGGCAGCGGCATCGGGGATTTGTAATGCAAAATCATGAAATGGATGGCGATCATCGGATGGGGAGAGAGGCATGGGGACATCATCAGGGTTGTAGGCGGTAGACCATTTGCCTGCGGCCGAATATGGAGGATGTGGCCGCAGGTAACTGGCGTGAGCAAACCATGGGCCGTCTTGCTCACGTAGCCATGTGATGAAGTGGTCGGTGAGAAACGCTGAAAGACCAAACTCGGCCGGACGTGATGGCTCACTAAGCAGCGCTTCACGAGCATTCATTGGAACATCAAAACCGTGTGCACGAAGGTGCTCAATCCACAATGTGTGTGGTTCGGGAATAAACAGTTTGCAATCAAAACCAGGAAGTACCTCTTCGTATGTGAAGAGCCGTGAGTCTTGTGGATCGGTTATCTCTCGAGGGTCCATTGCTTGGTCGGTGTAACCAAA
>LIAZ01000175.1 GCA_001438985.1 Acidimicrobium sp. BACL17 MAG-120823-bin42
ATTTCTGCGGGTATCCACACCACTTCACACGTTTGTGCATCAACCACAATCGCTACACCTTGCAACATCCCAACGTGGCCGACGAGCCAATCTGCGGCGAGGACTACACCATGTCCTCTATCGGCCACTTGTAGGACCGCAATGGCAGCCTTCATGTCTGTGACACCCCGAACATGAGCTGATAATGATTCAGCGACCTCGGAGACACCCGATGCGGTGTCGACAATCTCTGCAGTGATAAACCGTGCAAAAGCTTCTTTCGTGCGTGCAAACATTGATTTGAATTCGAGCACTTCGAACCATCGCTTCAACTCTGCAACGTTGGGGGTAGGTACAGAGTTCAGTACATCAATCCCAATTGGCGCATCACGACGAAGCACCATGATCTGCGCATTACGTAATACTCGCTCCCGACTCGCCTTCAGAGACTCTTTCAGCTTTGGCGTTTGATGATCAGCGGCATCGAAGACTGACTCAAGAGAACCGTATTGATTGATCAGCTTCGCTGCTGTCTTTTCTCCGACACCGGGCACTCCCTCCAAGTTGTCGCTTGGGTCTCCACGTAAGGCCGCATAATCGGGATATTGGTTTGGCTTCACCCCAGTGCGTTCAACAATTCCTGCTTCGTCATAGAGCGCATAATCACTTACGCCACGCTTGTTGTACAACACGCGCACGAGGGGATCTTTGACTAACTGATAGCTGTCTCGGTCTCCTGTGACGACAATCAGTTCGGCGCCACTATTTTCTGCATGTGTTGCAATCGTCGCAATGAGGTCGTCACCCTCAAAACCGACTGCATCAATGACGGGCACACCAAAGGCAACGAGCAACTCTTTGATGATGTCAAGTTGCTGATACAAAATATCGGGTTGCTGTTCACGCTGAGCCTTGTACTCGGGAACCGCTTCGTGTCTGAATGTCTTTTCACGACGATCGAACACCACGATCACACCATCAGGCTGATGATCTTTTACCAAAGTGTTGAGCATTGTGCAGAATCCGTATACCGCGTTAGTCACTTGTCCTGCCGAAGTTGCCATGTCGGTCGGCAAAGCAAAGAAGGCTCGATACGCCAACGAGTTGCCGTCGAGAGCCATCAATTTCATGATGCTGAAACCTTCACGAATCGGGAGTGATTTCGCCGGCAATCACCCGATCTGCAATGTCCTTCATCTTCGATCTACTTGACATTGCATGCTTCTGAATGAAATCAAATGCCGCTTGTTCGCTCATTGCATACTGATCAATCAATATTCCTTTTGCGCGATCAAGTGTTTTGCGCAGCTTAAGTTGTTCGTCAAGCGCATCACGCTCACCTGTGAGCAGTTTCATTTCGGCAAATCTGCCAATTGCCAATTCGATAGCGGGAACTAAATCGGTTTTCTGAAAAGGTTTGACAAGATATGCAAGCGCTCCTGCATCACGGGCCTGCTCAATGATCTCGCGTTGGCTAAACGCAGTGAGCATGACGACTGGACAAATTTTTTCATCAGTAACCACTCGAGCAGCCTCTAAACCATCCATGCCTGGCATCTTGATATCGAAGATTGCAACGTCTGGTTGATGGGTGCGCACAAGTTCAACAGCGGTGTCGCCGCGCCCAGTGTCGGCAACCACCTCATATCCCTCTTCAGTAAGTGTCTCAACGAGATCCAAACGAATTATCGCCTCATCTTCCGCAACCACAATCCGAATCACCGCACTCATTGTTTTCCTGCCAATTTGTCAAGCAACACATCTTGTTGTTCCGTAATCGAAGCGATGGACTTCATTAAATATTCTCGTTGAACAAGCAGCGCCTGAACGTGCTTGTCGGCATCACGGAATTCATGGATTGCGAGTGGAGTCTCAGCTACCAAACTTCGCAATTCCTTATCTCGCGCATCATCGCTCAACGCTTCAAGTTGCTCGTTGAGCAGTGCGAGATCAGCGGTCAACTTTTTGGTGCTGGCAAGATTGTTGCGAAGACGCTTTTCGACAAGTCTTTGCGCCACGCCACGAAGTCTCACGTCAGTGAGTGTAGAAGAAACCATGTTGGTGCCCGAGGTGGGAGTTGAACCCACACACCCTTTCAGATAACGGATTTTGAGTCCGTCGCGTCTGCCATTCCGCCACTCGGGCCCGAGTGAAGAGATTCCATCGTACAGAGGCGCCCTGGAAGTTCTACGCTGAGAGTCCATGCTTGCGTTTACCTTTCCCGGACAGGGATCTCAACGACCCGCAATGGGCGAAACCTGGGTTGGGCACGACAGCTGGGAGTTGGTCACTGAGGCCTCAGACATCTCAGGTCGTGATGTGGCAAAACTGCTGCTCGACGCAGATGCGGAGGAATTGAAAGACACCCGCAATGCTCAGTTAACAACGTTCGTTTCATCTCTCATGGTGCTTGACGCTGTTGAGCGTTTGGGTATCGAACCCAGCCTGTGCGCTGGCCACAGCC
>LIAZ01000176.1 GCA_001438985.1 Acidimicrobium sp. BACL17 MAG-120823-bin42
ACAGGGTGGTAGCCGGTCAGTTTTTGGCAGGTCGACTGCTGCCAAGTGAGGCAGATTTATCTGCAGAATTTTCGGTCAGCCGAGTCACGGTGCGGCGCGCGTTAGAGGTGTTGCGGGATGAGGGTCTGGTGAGTGCAAAGCAGGGCTTTGGTTGGTTTGTTGCAGCAGAGCCAGTGACTCAGACGCTGGGGCGGTTGGGAACGATCGAAGAGCAAATGGTGGCAAGTGGTTTGCAACCAGCGCGCAAGATTATTGATTTTGCATTTGAGAAGGCATCACGCAAGGTCGCAAAGTTGCTGGGATGCGAGCAAGTGTTGCGTGTGAAACGAGTCAACATGGCAGATGATCACCCATTTGCTGTTGTCACGGTGTGGTGTTCATTTGATTTAGGCAAGCATTTATCGCGACATGATGTTGAACACTCGTCGTTTTACAATTTACTCAAGGTCAATCTTGGTGGAGCAACGCAAACGATTGGCGCAGATGCGGCAACAACCACTGAGGCCCAATTGTTGGAGATTCCGGTTGGGTCACCGGTATTAAGTTGCGACAGAGTGACGCAGGATATTTCAGGCAAAGCGGTACTGGTGTCGCATCACGTGTTTCCAGCCCATCGCACCAACTTTGTTGTTGATTTGCCGGCAGTTACTGCTTCAATTGCGCCAACTGGCTTGCGCCTTGTCGACTAGCGACTACCACGTATCCCAGTGCAACACGCTTTCGAGCGGCTGGCGTTTGGCTGGCTGAAAGTCGGTTCCCTTGGTGTAAGCGATAGGGAACATTCCACCTTGAGTGATTTTCTCGTACGGAATTCCGAGCAGTTCGGCTGCCTTCTTTTCTCCATCAAGCATCAAGTGGATGGTTGTCCAAGCAGAACCAATTCCGCGATTGCGCAGTGCAAGCATGAAGCTCCACACTGCGGGGAGTAGTGAACCCCAGCCGCTTGCACCCGTAGCAACGTCAACATTTTCGAGCCGACCCTTGATGCACGGGATCATCAGCATTGGTGCTTTTTCAAAGTTCTCTGAAAGAAATGTCGCTGAGTCGCGAACGCGTGTCATCTGATCGTCGGCCAATGCCTTGCCAGCACCGCCTTGGGGAAGTGATGCATAGAGCGCCCAGTTGGCCCGGTAAATCTCGGCAAGTGCCTTCTTCTTCGCCTCATCTTCAACCACGATGAAGTGCCAACCCTGCTGGTTGCCACCAGTTGGCGCTTGAAGTGCGATATCGAGGCACTCTTCAACAACGCTTCGTTCAACGGGGCGGTCGAAGTCAAGGCGCTTACGCACGCTGCGGGTGGTTTTGAGAACTTCATCGGCTGACAGGTTGAGTTGCATGAAGTCAAGTGTGCCATGCCACGATAGAGACGAACCACCTGAAGGGAGATTTGTTGTGAGTCAGATGCGTGTGATTCCAGGAGTTGTCGAAAATCGTGTCACGATTGAGGTCGTTGATGGTGTTGCTGATGTGCGGATGAATCGCGCAGATAAACGAAACGCACTTGACAATGCCATGTTTACATCGCTTGCTGCAGCAGGTGAGTACCTCAAGACGCAGTCGGAAATTCGCGCTGTGGTGTTGTCGGGAGACGGATCATCGTTTTGTGCTGGTCTTGACTTCGGTTCATTTCAGGCAATGGCCCAAGGTCCGAAGACCGAATCGGGTCCGAAGACCGAATCGGGAATGAATGCAGGAGCAATGTCTGAAGGGCGGATTACGCACCTTGCTCAGCAGGTGTGTTGGGTATGGCAGGAAGTTCCGGTGCCGGTGATTGTTGCGGTGCATGGACACGCGCTGGGCGGAGGAATGCAAATCGCACTCGGCGCCGATATCCGATATGTGCATCCTGATACTCAGCTTTCGGTACGCGAAGTTCATTGGGGTCTCATTCCCGATATGACGGGAACATTGATGTTGTCTCGACTTGTCAGGCCAGACATTGCAAAGGAATTGGTGTTCACCGCAAAAATCATCTCCGGCAAAGAGGGTTATGAAATAGGACTTGCGACACATCTGTCAGAGAATCCGCATGCAGACGCCATGGTGCTCGCGCGTGAAATTGCGGGACGCAGTCCAGATGCTGTGCGCGGAGCGAAGAAACTGCTTAATCTGCAAGCCAATGTTGGTGCTGCGCAGCAGTTTGCAGATGAGCGAGAAGTCATCGGGCGATTGATTGGTCAGGCAAATCAGGTGGAAGCAGTCATGTCACACTTTGAAAAACGACCAGCTAAATATCAGCAGGCATCGTTGTTTTAAGGATTTCTCGCTAGAATTTCGTTTCGGGCCAACGTCGTCCCGGTGATCAACCCGATAAGGACGACAATGCAACATTCGATGCCGCCCGCAAGCGGTTTATACGACCCACGATTTGAACACGACGCATGTGGCGTCTCTTTTGTCGTGGATGTGCAGGGTCGCAAATCGCATGACATCGT
>LIAZ01000177.1 GCA_001438985.1 Acidimicrobium sp. BACL17 MAG-120823-bin42
ATGTGTTGATGGCACTGCTTGGTCACCCCAACATTGCAAGCAAGGCTTCCGTTATCCACCGGTACGACCACGAAATTCGGGGCGCAACTGCCGTGCGACCACTCGTTGGCGAATGCGGCGACGGCCACGGTGATGGCGTGGTGATTGCCGAGCCACTCGATGAACATGGATTCGCCATTGGCATTGGCGTTAACCCATGGTTTGGAATCCTCGATGCCGAGCGCATGGCGCTGGCATGTGTTGATGAGGCAATGCGCAATGTCGTTGCCGTTGGCGCAAACCCCGACAAAGCGGTGTTGCTCGACAATTTTTCGTGGGGTGACCCACGACGCGAATCCACACTTGGCGAATTAGCCGCAGCGATTGATGGCTGTGTTGCCGGAGCGCACGCATTTCATGCTCCATTTGTTTCGGGCAAAGATTCGTTGAATAACGAATACCTCGGTAGCGATGGCGAACGCCACTCGGTTCCTCCCACGCTGGTAATTACCGCAGTTGCACATGTGCCGAAAGCCGATCTCACCGTGACCGCCGATCTCAAAGAAGCAGGAAACGTGCTCATTTTAGTTGGGCGAACACTTCCCGAATTTGGCGGAAGTCATGCAGCCATGGTGTGCAACGCAACTTCATCGTGCGTTCCTTCATTCGATGAACAATCGCCCGATCGTTATCGATCTGTACATGCGTTGATGATGCAACAGAAAATTCGCTCCTGCCATGACTGCAGCGAAGGCGGCCTTGCAGTAGCCGTTGCCGAGATGGCAATGGCAGGTCGGCTTGGAGTGGCGATGCTTGCTCACCCAGACATCTATACACACCTGTTTAGCGAATCTCTTGGACGATTGATTCTCGAAGTTGAAGATATGCATGTGCACGAGGTGTTGTCGGCAATACCTGGCGCTCAACAGATTGGCAATGTAACCACGACTCCGTTTCTTGTACTTCCCGACAACAGCGCACTGTCAATCGAAACAATGCTGAACACGTGGCAGGCACCACAATGAGCGCGCCACATGCACTCGTCCTCACTGCACCAGGCACTAATCGCCACCCTGATGTGATGTTTGCATTACAACAAGCTGGTGCCACCACATCGTCTCTGAATATGCATCAACTTCGCCAACAGCCGCGCGCTATCGACAACGCCCACATGATTGTGGTTGCAGGTGGATTTTCATTTGCCGACGCACTTGGTGCTGGGCGCATCTTTGCACTCGAGCTTTCAGAAATTCTGGGAAATTCGCTGCTTTCTGCTGCCCAAGCGGGAAAGCCTGTAATTGGAATCTGTAACGGCTTTCAAACGCTTGTGCGCCTCGGTGTTCTGCCAGGAAACTACCGTGCCGCGCTTGGACAAAATGACGTTGGAGGCTTTCAGTGCAGTTGGATCTCGATGCAACCAACATCGAAACGCAGCGTGTGGACACGAAACCTTTCCGAAGACATTTACTGCCCGATAGCCCATGGCGAAGGACGCTTCACGGGAAGCGATGAAACCATCAAGCAACTTCACGCCAACGATCAAGTTGCGTTGACGTATTCGGGTCGCAACCCAAATGGAAGCCGCGACGACATCGCTGGAATTTGTGACGAAACCGGTTTCGTCCTCGGGCTCATGCCACACCCAGAAAACCATGTTGTTGCTCGCCAGCATCCTCAATACCACCGCGGTCGCACCGATGGTCTTGGTCTCCGACTATTCGAGCAAGGGGTGGCAGTTGCTCGCAGTTGAACCGTGTACCGATATTGCGTTGCCGCTTCCCGGTCGCACCGTAGGCAAAGTGCGAGTTGCCTATGCGCTTCCCAATAGCGAACGACTCTTCATTACTACTGATCGACTGTCAGCATTTGATCAGATCGTGGCAGCCATTCCTTACAAAGGCCAAGTACTCAATCAACTCGCAGCATGGTGGTTTACTAACACCTCAGACATCATCAGCAACCATCTCATTTCAGTGCCAGATCACAATGCAACTATTGCAAAGAGTGCAACACCACTGCCGGTGGAAGTCATCGTGCGCGGTGTGATGACCGGATCAACAAGCACCAGTATTTGGAAGCAATACGAGCAAGGCAAACGCGAAATATATGGATACACATTTGCTGATGGCATCGCAAAGAACACCGTGTTGCCCGAGGCAATCATCACACCCACGACAAAAGGTGAAGCAGGCGTTCACGATGAGCCGCTCTCATGTGCCGAAGTTGTCGAGCGTGGCTTAGTTGATGCGACAACGTGGGCAACTGTGCAACACGCGGCACTTGCGCTGTTTGCACGCGGTCAAGAAGTTGCACTGCGCGCTGGATTATTGCTTGCCGATACCAAGTACGAGTTTGGAACATTGCCAAATGGCGAAGTGATCGTCATTGATGAAATGCATACTCCCGATTCATCCCG
>LIAZ01000178.1 GCA_001438985.1 Acidimicrobium sp. BACL17 MAG-120823-bin42
GATTGCTTCACAGGGATACGACGCAATGTGGAACTCGGCTTATAACGGAAAACTTGCCGTCATCGATTCGTACCGCGACACAATCAGCCTCGCTTTCTTTCAAGCAGGTGTCACTGACGTCAACTCCGGTGATGCTGAGATTCTTGCTGCAGCACAGGAGAACCTCGTCCGCTTGCGAACGGCGACAAGTCCAAAGGTTGACATTCTCAGTTACCAAGAACTTCCTGCTGGTAATCGCGACATCGCCCACATGTGGTCAGGCGACATACTGATTGCGCCGTTCTATTTGCCCGAGGGCACTTCGGCAGATGTACTTGGCTTCTGGTACCCCGATCAAACCATTACCGCTAATGACTTCCTCTGCATTCCAAAAGCATCGGCAAAACCAGTTGCTGCGCACCAAATGATCAACTACTTGCTTGACAACGACGTTGCCGTAAAGAACCAGTCCTATGTTGGCTACCAACCAGCCCTCACAAGTGTCACTGCAGAATCATTGATCAACTCGGGCGCAATTCCAGAAACACTCGTTGACGCAGTAATTGACGATGCCAAGTATCAAGCCGGCGAGCGTCTTGTCAGCCTGACACCAGAAACTGATGCACTCTGGAACGACGTCTGGGCAACGTTTACCGCAGGCTGAACGTGACCAAAGCATCCCGAGTTTGGGCTGCACTTGCCGCACCAGGAGCATTCTGGTTGCTCTTCTTTTTTGTAGTTCCGTTTTATGCTGTTGCTTGCGTTGCCTTCGGATCAATCGACCCAATCTTTCGCGATGCAATTCCACAGTGGAATCCGCTCAACTGGAGTTTTGTCGAGTTTCGAGAAGTGCTGTCCAGCGTTACCAGCGGCCCATTACGCGGTGTCTTCCTTCGTACAGTTGCATATGTCGTCACTGCAATGGTCGCCAGTTTCATCATTGGTTTTCCTGTTGCGTACTACCTGGCTCGCTATGCCGGCAAGCGCCGATTGTTGTTACTTCTTCTGATCATTGCCCCGTTCTGGGTGAACTACTTGATGCGCATGTTGGCATGGGTGAACTTGCTCAGCCCATCTGGGTTGTTCAGCAGATTCGCCAATTTCTTTGGAGTGCAATACAACTGGCTCGATGGTTCTCCAATCACCGTCATTCTTGGTTTGGTCTATGGATACGTACCGTTCCTTATCTTGCCCTTGTACGCAACTCTCGAGCGGCTCGACTGGCGCCTAGTTGAAGCGGCGCGCGATCTTGGCGCAACATCACGCCAAGCATTTCGTGTAGTCACCATGCCAATGGCTAAAGCTGGCGTGGCCGCTGCAGCCGTACTCATTGCCCTTCCCATGTTTGGCGACTATTACACCAATGACTTACTTTCGCGGTCGCCAAGTACTGAAATGCTTGGCAACCAAATTGACTTCTACATCAACAACAGCAGTCAGCCTCAGCGTGGCGCAATTCTGGTGCTCATGCTGTCCACGTTGTTGCTTGTGGGTTTGTCATGGTACCTGCGCAGCACAACGCGTATCGGCAGGGAGCGCGTGCGATGACATCCGTTTCCACACGTCGCATTAAGGCTCTTCCCATCATCATCTGGGGATACATCGCATGGAGCCTTGTGCCTGTGGTCATTGCCGTTGCCTATTCATTTAACGATGGCAGAAGTCGCACGGTGTGGAAAGGGTTTTCATTCCGCTGGTGGTTTGGGGATCAATACGCTTCGGTGTTTCGTGACGATTCGATGCGCAATGCCATTGTTAACTCGCTCGTCCTTGCCGTAACCACAATGCTGATCGTGACGCCACTTGGCTTGGCTCTTGCGATCGGCGCGCATCGCATGCGTGGCAGAAGCGCTTCTGCAGTTAAGGGCATGACTTCAATCCCACTCATCACCCCCGAAATTGTTGTCGGTGCCGCACTCCTGCTTACCTTCACTCGGTTGTTTAGCGGAATATCTCTTGGCTATCCCGCACAATTGCTTGGCAACGTAACGTTTTCAATTTCTGCAGTTGTTGTGATCGTTCGCGCACGCTTGGTGTCAATCGGTTCAAGTTTTGAAGAAGCTGCCCGCGACCTTGGTGCATCTCGGCTTCAAGCCCTGCGTTACGTGTTGATGCCAATGCTGTGGCCTTCGGTGATGGCCAGTTTCGCGGTGGTATTCGCAACCGTGATTGACGACTTCGTAATCACCAGCTTCCTCTCGGCAGGCGTTGGATCCGAAACCGTGCCATTGCGCATCTATTCATCAATTAGAGGCGGTGCAACTCCAGCACTGAATGCGCTAGCCACCCTTCTTGTGCTCATCACTTTTGCGGCGCTCACCATTGGAGTGTTTGGTTTGTCCATCTGGCGCAAACGACATGGCGAACAAGGTGGATTTAAGG
>LIAZ01000179.1 GCA_001438985.1 Acidimicrobium sp. BACL17 MAG-120823-bin42
CCGATGTTGGCGTATCAAAACCTGGAAGTGCGGCACCTATGAGTGGAACAGAGATCGAAGCTGGGTCCATGATTTGTACTCCTGCCCCTTCGGGTGTTCCACCCTCGACGATGAGCAAGTAAATACCAACATCTGAAACTGTCATCCGGAAAGGCCAATAAGGAGGATCAATGTTTGCATCGTGTCGTGTGGCGACGGCACTTTCCACGACGACCTCGCCCGTTTCGGAGTTAACCAGCGTGGCGCGTAATTCGACAGGCAAATCAATTCCGCTGGTTGTGCCGAGCATCCCTGCTTGATGAGCAAGTGAAATCGGCAGCCGAACTTCACCGGGAACAAGTACTTGCGGAAAGCGTTGCACCACTTGGAAGAGTTCGTCAGTACTTGCGGACGGGCCAGTTGAACATGCAGTAAGAAAACTCAGTGAGCCGCCAAATCCAAATGTTGCAAGTGTTCCGGTTACAAACTGGCGGCGGGAGATCATGGCTTCATCGTATGAGAAGTTTTCGGGTTGCTGGCATCGGCGGATACGATGAAGGCATGGCTACCGCTAAAAAGTCTGCAAAAAAGATCGCGAAAAAAACCGTAAAGAAAACAGCAACGAAAGCTGTAAAGAAAACGGCGACGGCACCGTTGGGGCCCTATACGCCGGTTGTGCGTGCAGGTGACTGGGTGATTGTGTCTGGACAACTTGGTGTTGTTGACGGCAAAATCGTTGCAGGTGGCGTCGCCAAACAAACTGCTCAGGCTGTGGTCAATCTGAAGGCCCAACTCGCATCAGCAGGATGCAGTATCCACGATGTCAAAAAGACCTTGTGCTTCTTGACCGACATGGACACCTTCTCCACATTTAATACGGCATACGTTGCTGGATTTAATGGAAGCCGACCAGCACGCAGCACCATCGGTGTGGCCTCGTTGCCATTTGGCGGTGCAGTGGAGATCGAAGCCTGGGCTTTCAAGCCACTACGGTAATCATCATGCCTGGAGCCGTACTGATCGTTCTCGCCCTCATCGGGTTTCCTGTTGTTGTTGGCTTGTCCACTGCTGGTCTTGCTGCGTTAATCGGATTTTTCTTGCAGAAAGATGCCGATAAGCGCCACGCGGGTAGCGAACTCATTGACACCAATATCTGACCTTCTCATCCGCAACGCGACGCTTGTCGCAACAGTCGACAACCAGCGCAGCGAGATTGCTGGTGGTTGGGTTTCCATTACCGATGGTTTGATCTCTGGTGTTGGTAAGTCGGGAAGCGAACCCAAAGCAACACGAGTGATTGATGCAACTGATTGCTTGGTGACTCCGGGACTTATCAATACGCACCATCACATGTATCAAAACTTGACGCGTGCGTTTCCACCAATGACTAACGCGGCATTGTTCGGTTGGCTCAAGACGTTGTATCCACTGTGGAGCACACTGAACGAAGAATCTGCCCATGTATCGACGTGGGTCGGTCTTGCCGAACTGGCGTTGTCGGGTTGCACTACTTCGACAGATCATTTGTATGTGCATCCCGCAGGTGCTGGCGATTTATTGACCGCCTCGATTGCAGCAGCACACGACATCGGAGTGCGATTCCATCCAACTCGTGGGTCAATGTCGTTGTCAGAAAAAGATGGCGGCCTACCACCCGACAATGTGGTGCAGGATCACGATGTGATCTTGGCTGAATCAAAACGAATGGTAGAGCTACATCATGATCGTGCATTCGGCGCGATGGTGCGTGTGGCCTTGGCTCCGTGCTCGCCATTTAGCGTGACGAAAAAGTTGATGATTGAATCAGCAGAACTTGCAGCAACGCTTGATGTGCGACTGCACACGCACTTTGCCGAAAACTCTGAAGATGATGATTTCTCGATTGCAACGTTTGGTTGTCGACCAACGCAATACCTTGAAGAAGTTGGCTGGCTCAGCAATCGCACATGGGTTGCTCATTGCGTGATGCCACATCACGACGAGATTCATAAGTTGGGTGCTGCAGGAATCGGTGCCGCGCACTGCCCAAGCAGCAACCTTATTTTGTCGTCTGGAATTTCACCTGTGGTTGCATTGCGTGAAGCCGGGGTGCATGTTGGTCTTGGTGTTGATGGTTCGTCGTCTGCCGACTCGGCTTCGCTGTGGTTAGAGGCACGACAAGCGATGTTGTTGGCAAAACTAAAAGATGGTGCCGACGCCGGCACCGCTCGGATGGCATTAGAAATCGCAACACGTGGCGGGGCGGGCTGTTTGGGTCGTGTTGGGGAAATCGGCGAGATTTCGGTTGGCGCTGTTGGCGATATCGCAGTGTGGTCGTTAACAGGCCCTGCATTTGCTGGTGCGATTGCCGACCCGATTGAGGCATGGTT
>LIAZ01000180.1 GCA_001438985.1 Acidimicrobium sp. BACL17 MAG-120823-bin42
CAAAGGGGAAATCCGCTCGATTACGAGCGATGGGGTGCCGATCCTGGAATGAGCGAATGGGATTACGCCCATTGCCTGCCGTATTTCAAAAAGATGGAATCGTGCATAGCCGCTGATTCCTCTGACAAGTTCCGCGGCAAAAGTGGCCCGTTACACATGGAACGTGGTCCTGTGAAGAACCCGTTGTTCGGCGCCTTCTTCAAGGCGGTGCAAGAGGCTGGCCACCCAATTACACAAGACGTGAATGGATATCAACAAGAAGGTTTCGCGGCATTTGATCGCAACGTAAAGCGCGGACGTCGTTACAGCGCAGCACGCGCGTACCTGCACCCGGTGAAGCGTCGCAAGAACCTCACGGTGCAGTGTCGTGCAATGGTTACGAAAGTGTTGACCGACGGCAAAACGGCAACTGGTGTGGAATACGAGTTGCCGTTTGGACGCAAGCGCACAGTGCACGCCAAGGAAGTGATTCTGTGTGGAGGCGCGTTTAACTCTCCGCAGTTGTTGCAGGTTTCTGGTATTGGCAATAGCGAAGAGTTGCAAAAGGCTGGCATCACACCGGTGCATCACTTGCCCGGAGTAGGCGAGAATTTGCAGGACCACCTCGAGGTGTATGTGCAGCACTCGTCAACACAACCGGTGTCATTGAACCCGATGATGAAATTCTGGCGGCGACCGTTTATTGGATTTGCCTGGTTGTTCCGCAAGGGGCCAGGTGCATCAAATCACTTTGAGGCTGGCGGCTTTATTCGTAGCAATGACACGGTGAAATATCCAAACCTGATGTTTCACTTTTTGCCAATTGCAGTGCGCTACGACGGAACAGCACCTGTAGGTGGTCATGGGTACCAAGTGCATATTGGGCCGATGTATTCAAATTCGCGAGGCAGTCTGAAAGTGACGTCGGGCGATGTTCGTGACAAGCCGGCGTTTACGTTTAACTACTTGTCTACTCAAGAGGACAAACAGGAGTGGATTGAAGCAATCAGTGCCGCGCGCAAGATTTTGAATCAACCAGGATTCGCACCATTTAGTGGTGGCGAGATTTCACCGGGTCCTACGGTTACAACTGACGCTGAGGTATTGGACTGGGTTCGCAAGGACGGGGAAACTGCCTACCACCCGTCATGCACGTGTCGAATGGGCGTGGACGAGATGTCGGTAATCGACCCATCCACCATGCGGGTGCGGGGAATGCAAGGTCTCCGAGTAGTGGATGCCTCAGTTATGCCGTATGTAACCAATGGCAATATCTACGCCCCGGTCATGATGCTTGCGGAAAAGGCTGCAGACATCATTTTGGGGAAGACTCCGTTGGCCCCTGAAGTGGTCGATTTTTATCGTCACCGCTAAATGGAGCAGATAACTAGGTTGCCGTAAGGCTGTCCTGATAACCTTTTCCTCGCCGTGATATATCTCGGCGCCACTCAGTAACGGGAGTACACATGAGCGATTTTGACGACATTGATCTTGCGGGCCTTACCAATGAAGACCTCGTAGCGCAGATGCACGATGACTTGTATGACGGTCTCGGTGACGAGATTGTCGAAGGCACCACTATTTTGTTGGACCGCGGTTGGGGTCCAGACAAAGTATTGCAACAAGCATTAGTTGAAGGAATGCGTATTGTTGGAGTGGATTTCCGTGATGGAATTTTGTTCGTACCAGAAGTGCTGCTTGCTGCAAACGCGATGAAGGCGGGAATGAACATTCTTCGCCCGTTGCTCGCAGAGACTGGTGCAGAGTCCATTGGCAAAGTGGTTGTAGGAACCGTAAAGGGCGACATTCACGACATTGGCAAAAACTTGGTTGCCATGATGATGGAAGGCGCAGGCTTTGAAGTGATCGACCTTGGTATCAACACGGATGCCGACAAGTTCATTGCGGCTCTTGAAGAGCATCAGCCAGACATTCTTGGAATGTCAGCATTGCTCACCACCACCATGCCGTACATGAAAGTCGTTGTCGACACCATGAAAGAGCGAGGCATTCGCGACAAGTACATCATCTTGGTTGGTGGTGCGCCACTGAACGAAGAGTTTGGTGCTGCCGTGGGCGCAGACGCATACTGTCGCGATGCTGCAGTTGCTTCCGAGACCGCAAAGACGTTGGTCAATGCACGTCGTGCGCGCACAGCCGAGCCTCCTGGCCCGTCGGTCGCCTGATCCACTGCGAGTTGTGCGCATATGGCAGAGGGCAATCGTCCACTGATCATTGCGTGTGGCGCGTTGGTCACTGAGTTACGTGAGGTGCTCGAATTAAATGGCATCGTAGATGCAGTTGAAGTTCGTTA
>LIAZ01000181.1 GCA_001438985.1 Acidimicrobium sp. BACL17 MAG-120823-bin42
CTCGACCAAAAACATACGCCACGACTGCAACGATCAAGTACAACGCTACGGAATTGTTTAACGAATCAGAATCTTTCGCCCTGATCCCTTGGTCTATGCCTCGGCGAACCAACAGCGGACCGGCGAGCGCGCACAACGTTGTCACGCATACACACAAGAAAGCAACCAGCATGGTTTTCCTAAATGGTGACGCCATTTTGAATACGCGGCCAATCACGGTTCGTGCTTGTGCGCGACTCAGTTTGTCTTCAGCGGTTACTCCACCCTGATTCCACACCTCAGTTAGCCACGCTTTCAATGTCACTCGTTGCCGTCATGTTGGCAAGCACTTCGCGATATCGTGCGCTTGTTGCAACTAACTCGTCGTGGCTTCCTACCGCTGCAACTGTTCCTCCATCAAGCAAGATCACCCGATCGGCAAGAGCAATGGTGCCGGGGCGATGCGCAATCACAATGGTTGTTCGACCGCTCATCACCGTCTTCATCGCATCGCGAATCTCGCCTTCTTTACTCGGGTCAACTGCGCTCGTGGCATCATCAAGCACCAACACGCGAGGATCGGCAACGATCGCCCTGGCAATAGCAATCCGTTGGCGCTGGCCGCCTGATAAGGAGAATCCGCGCTCGCCAATCACTGTTTCATAGCCAAGTGGAAGACGCTGAATGAATTCATGCGCCCCAGACAACTGTGCCGCTCGCTCAATCGTTATGAAATCTGCCGATGGTTTGGCAAATGCAATATTGCTTCGCACCGTGTCGTTGAACAACACGGTGTCTTCAAACACCACGCCTATTTGTTCGCGCAAATCTCGCAGATTGAGCTTTCTGACGTCTATTCCATCAAGAAAAACATGTCCGCTTTGGGTGTCATAAAACCGAAGTAACAACCGAGCAATTGTCGACTTTCCTGATCCAGTAGCACCAACAACCGCAATGCTTTCGCCAGCCTTGATGTCAATAGAGAAATTACGGAGCACGGGATATTCGGCGGCATAACCAAATACCACTTTGTCAAACTTGACTGCGCCCACCAATTGATCACCAGCAGCCACGAGGTGCTTTGGCTCAATTGGATCAACGATCTCCGACTTTGTCGACATCACTTCATTAATTCGCACAAGTGCAGCCGCCGCACGTTGACCAAGTGCAACAATCATTCCAATGTTTCGCAACGGCCAGATCAACAGTGTGAGATACACGTTGAATGCAACAAGATCACCAATTGTCAGTTCACCGTTTAAGACTCGGTGGCCGCCAACACCAAGCACTCCAACAAGACCAAGCGCAGGAAGCACATCAATCGCTGGTATGAAACTCGAACGGATGCGAGCTGCCTTCATCGACTCGCGCAAGATATCGTCAGCCTCTTTTTCAAGTTTGTCAAACTGAACCTGCTCTGCGCCAAAACCTTTAACGACCCGCACTCCCGAAACTGATTCTTCAACAACATTTGCAAGTTGTGCTTGCTCGGCCTGCACAGCAACGGAAGCAGGGTGAATGCGATGACTAAATCTGCGAGCAGACAGATTGACAAATGGCAATGGAATGAGCGCGACCACAGCCAAGATGGGGTCAGTAATAAACAGAATTGCTGTCACTGCAAAAATCTGCACCACATTTGACAACGTGATCGGGATCATCACAATGAATGCCTGAATTTGCATCAAATCACTTGATGCACGGCTCATCAACTGACCCGTCTGGGCCTTGTCGTGATACCCAACGTGCAATTTCAGAACATGAGAGAACAAGCGCTCACGAAACAGCGTTTCGGCCCATCGACTTTCACGAAAAGCGATGTATCTGCGCATTCCCGACAACACTCCGGTGAGCACTCCAAGCGCCGCAATAATCAGCGCCCACCGAAGCAAAGGCCCATCTTTCTCGATTCCATCATTGATCGCGTACTTCGTCATCTGAGGCACCGCAACCTTGAAAGATGCCCACAAGGTTCCGACGAGCGCACCAAGTAACAAATTGCGCCGCTGTGCCATCAATGCTTCTCGCAGCAGCCTCCAACCCTCGCTGCGTTGAGTGTCTTCAATTTCGAGTCTGGCAGCGACTTCCGAATCTGATTCGATCGACGTCACAAATTACTCGCTGGACTATGAGGCACTTGGTGAAAGCGCTTGAACGGAATCCCAATAATCCAAGTTTGGGTCGAGCGGCAATATCGCAAGCGACGAGGTCGTCACTCCGTTTGTGAAGTATTCAGAGATGACATCTCGACAGTGTGCTGGGCTTCCGTGAACTACCAACTCATCAACCACAGATCGGAA
>LIAZ01000182.1 GCA_001438985.1 Acidimicrobium sp. BACL17 MAG-120823-bin42
GCCATAGAGACACATGACCTTAGTTGAGGACTGGCAATCGGCTGATAAAAGTGTGACGATGGAAGCGTGTCGTTCTCGCTTCGCTTTGCCACCGGCTCCCCTGACGACCCCTCAAGCGAGACAACGATTGCCGACCAGTTAAGCGGAATGGATTACAGCGCGTGCGTTGGGCTGTATCAAAAGCCTGGTTGTGGAACGAAACCCGTTCTCTCGGGCGACCGCGGTGGCGCCATGCAACTCGTGGTGTTTGGAGTTTTGATTGCGGGTATGGCTGTCATCGGCATTCGCATTGCTCGCAGCATTCGGGCAAGAGATAAGGCGCTCGACCCAACCGAGTAGTTTTTTCACGTGTTAAAAAACCGTGGGGTGCTTGGTGTAGTTCTTGGACTCATCAGTGCATCGCTATATGGAATCACCCCGATATTCGTGTATCACGCAACCGAACATGGAGCAGACTCGTTTGGGTTGATGACCTCTCGCTATGTGATTGCCGTGATTGTTTTGCTAGCTATTCGCACCGTGAAGTTAGGCATTGGCAAATGGCCAGAACGCCGCCTGAGCCTTCGATTGTTTCTGCTTGGCGCAGTTGGTTTGTACGCAAACAGCATCTGCATGTTCACTGCGTTTGACTATCTGCCAAGCGGCCTGGCAATGGTGCTGTTCTACTTCTACCCAATCTTGGTGGTGTTATTTGGATGGGTGTTCTACCGACACGTGCCGCCAAAAATCATTTGGCCGTGCCTTGCCATCACGTTGATCGGTGTTGCGTTCAGCGCTAGTGAACTATCCGGCGGACAGGCAACGGGGGTCGCCATCATCGTGTTTGGCGCATTTGCTTACGCCATGTATTCCGTGCTTACCGCAGCATCCATGCCAAAAACCGATTTGCTTTCTGGGCTCATCCTCATCTTTGGTGGTGCCGGATTTACCTTCATCGTCGTGTGGCTAATTGATCCACCTGGAGTACCTACAACGATGCCGTTTACAGCCGACGTATGGCTACCCGCCCTCGAAATCGGAATTGTTGGAACCATTGGCGCCATGGGCATTTTCTTTGCCGGAATGAATCTGATCGGTGCCAGCAAGAGCGCTGTCATCCAAACGTGGGAAGTATTTGTTGCCTTGTGCAGCGGCGCGTTCTTCTTGAACCAGGATTTCAGCCCTCGCCAACTGTTTGGTGCCGTGCTCATTTTGAGTGGCGTGATTGTGCTCCTCCGCGTAGAGGTCAAGCAAAATAACCCCGATATCCTGTTACCCACATAGCAATGTGAGTACTTCTTGCAGGGTTGGGTGAAATCCCCTACCGGCGGTGAAAGCCCGCGACCCCCACGAGCAATCGTGGGGCTGATCTGGTGAAATTCCAGAGCCGACGGTCATAGTCCGGATGGGAGCAGGAAGGCGAGGGTTGCGCTTGCGTGTGCACGAACCGCTTCTTGCGGTGCGCTCGCCCATGTCGGTGTTGCTTTTGTCGTCTTCGCTCTGCCCTGCACGTCGTTCGCACGGCGCGACAACACAAGGGCAACACACGTGAACACACTTGACGAACAGCACATGCAATTGGCAATCACCACTGCCAATGATGCACGTCTGCGTTCGCGTCCAAACCCTTGGGTAGGTGCTGTTGTTGTTTCGTTAGGTGGCGAAGTGTTTACCGGCGCAACGCTTGAGCCTGGCAATTCACATGCCGAAATCGTTGCGTTGAGTGCCGCCGGAAAAAATGCAACAGGCGCAACTCTGTTCTGCACACTTGAACCATGCAGCCACACTGGGCGCACTGGCCCATGCACGCAAGCAATTATTGATGCAGGCATCTCGCGCGTCGTTGTCGGAACAATTGATCCAGACACGAAGGTTTCTGGAAGTGGCGTGCAACAACTCCGCAATGCAGGCATCACTGTTGATATTGGCGTGCTCGAACACGACGTGCGCGCACAACTTGCGCCGTACTTGCATCACCGATCAACAGGGCGACCATTTGTTGTCTTGAAGATGGCAAGCACCATTGACGGTCGCATTGCCGCAACCGACGGGTCGAGCCAATGGATCACTGGTGAAACCGCTCGCAAGCGAGTGCACCAGTTGCGTGCCGAAAGCGACGCGATTGTGGTAGGTGCCGGAACTGTTCGTGCAGATAATCCTTCGCTCACTGTGCGCGATGTTCACGGACCATCGCCACGACGAATTGTGCTGGGAACCATTGATGCATCAGCACAGGTGCATCCATGCACGCAATGGACCGGAACTCTTCCCGACTTGCTT
>LIAZ01000183.1 GCA_001438985.1 Acidimicrobium sp. BACL17 MAG-120823-bin42
ACGGCAAGGTGTAGGTGTTCTCGAATTCGTCTTGCACCACAGTGGCCAACGTTGCACTGGTATCAATCACCAGCTCGCTGTCCAGCACCCTTGTGCGATACGACCAGCCCTCTGGAAGGGCAAGGCGCTCACCAAGGTTTGCCAACGATTCTTCGGTCATGCCTGGGTCAACACCTACGCAACGCGCTTGCATGACGAAAGCTCGACCTTCCGGGTCAACTAACTCATAAACAGTCTTTCCTGCATCAAAGAAGAACACAGCGCCGCGGTTGACATTGCGCACCACATATGCGCCTGCAGCAAAGTCAGCACCTAACGGAATCGTGGCGATGCGACGCATCTGAATGCCATTGAAATCCTTAAACACTGGCTCCACTACTGCAACTTTTGAGCCCAATCCATCAAGCAGCCAATAACGAGGGCCGTTCAGTTTCACAAACACCGCACCCATGTCTTTAGCGATCGCGTCGGCATCTAGCGCATCCCACAGCGCTTGCGGGCAATCATTCAACATCTGCGTTCCAAACACCTCGGCCTCTAAACCGGTATCGCGCAAGAACATGGCAAGTACTTCTCCGTACCGAACCCCACGCATGCCATCAATGAGTCGCTGTGGGGTTGGTTCTGCCATGGCAAAACTTTAGTGTGCGTCATTCGCGGCGAACGACGTGTAACCACGCCGTTCGCCCAACGAACAGATTTTTGAATTTAGAGGCTTGCCAAGTCCACGGTTGGAGGAACAATGACCTGGTCAATCACATGAATGACGCCGTTGCTGGCTTCAATGTCTGCTGAAATAACCAATGCATCATTTACTTGCACGCCGTAATCGGTTGTGAGTGTGATTGCTGAACCTTCTACTGAAGGCACATCGCCTGCCATGATGTCAGTTGACATCACTTTTCCGGACACCACGTGGTAGGTCAAGATTGAGGTGAGTACACCCACGTTTTCTGGCAAGAGCAACTTCTCGAGAAGTCCTTCTGGCAGTGCCGCGAATGCATCATCTGTTGGTGCAAATACGGTGAATGGACCCTCACCTTGCAATGTCTCTACCAAGCCTGCTGCCGACAATGCTGCAACAAGCGTGCTGAAACCTTCTGTTTCGCTTGCAATTGCCACAATGTCACCAGCCATGACTTCTTCCATCACGGTGGTGTCTACTGCTTCTTCTTCACTTGTGCTTCCATCGCTTCCGCATGCTGCAAGCAATACGAGCGCGGCAATGACGCCTCCAAGAGCTTTCTTCCTTGGGGGGATTTCCTTTCAATTGAGATGCGGGACTTTCCCGCACGCAAATCTTCTCATGAATAAAGGCGATTGTCGCGTCAGGGACCATGTTCCACGACCATGTAGGCATAGGGTTCAGTTATGGGCATTGCTGGAAAACTCGTAGTTGCTGCACTAACACACAATGAAACCCGCATTTGGGCGACTGATGCAAAACGAGGTGAGAAACCAGAAACTGTTGCCCGACCAAATGCAGAAAATGTTCATCACCACATTCGACAAGATCACGTGAATCGGGGTCACGAAACCAATCGATTTGAGAACCCTTATTTAGAGGGTGTCTCGTTGGCACTTGCCCCATCCGACCAGATCTTGCTTGTCGGCCATGGCAAGGGTAAATCAGATTTAATGCTGAAACTGGTGCAGCACCTTGAGCGGCTTCACCCTGAAACTGCAGAAAAAGTAGTTGCGGCATTGGATGTAAACATGCCTGCTATGACCAAACCGCAGATTTTGGCGGTGGCCCGCGAGTGGTTCGACGATCACAAAAACGGCTAAGCGCTGAGTGCCACAATTGACCATGAGTCGAAACGTTGTAGGTGTTGTCGGAACCGTCATTATCGCCATCTACGCAATTGGATCAAGTCGTTGGGTGGCTACTGATGCGCAGTGGTATCAATCACTTGCAAAACCAGCCTGGCAGCCCCCAAGCAGTGTGTTCGGCATCATCTGGCCATATAACTTCATCATGCTGATTACCGCTACTTGGCTCGTTGCCGGTCGATTGTCTACTGCATACCAACTGATCTGGTTGATATCGCTCACTCTTAGCGTGACAGCCGCGCTTACCTGGGCATGGTTGTTCTATGGTCCGCACTTGCTTCTTGCATCTGGTTTCGCACTGGTGATTGCAACCGTGCTGACTATCCCGCTTCTCGTTATCGCCTTTCGCGTATCACCGGTTCTCGGCTTCGCTTTTCTGCCCTATCAACTTT
>LIAZ01000184.1 GCA_001438985.1 Acidimicrobium sp. BACL17 MAG-120823-bin42
GAAGCAGGTTCTTGCGAGCCTTGGTTCATGTCCTCAATAGTTTGCTTTTCAAGGTCGTTATCCAAGATTGTCTCCAATGTACGTGTTGTCATATTCCCGATGTGTGCGGGTGCGCCTAGGGGTGGATGAGTAGTTCATCGAGCAAATGCCGCAAAGATACCGAGTGCGGTTAATCCAGTAATTGTCAGAAACCCCGCGAATCTGAACATTTCCTTGCGCATCGATTCCTTGAATTCGAACAGGACTTCCTTCATGTCAATTCGCATCTCTGCGAATTGAGCATCCACACGGTCGAATCGCGAATCGATCTTTGCGAAGCGACGATCAATGCGAGTGGCAAGAATGCGCAAGTCGTTGCGCGTTGCGGGTTCGTTTGGCCAATGCTCAAAGTCATCGGCGAGGTTTTGCTCAGGTTCGTTGTCCACGGCACTTCCAGATGTAAACGTTTTCATATGGCACATGTGTGCGAGGAAGGCCGAAACCGACTTCAAAATTGTGACATACCCCGTGCTTTGTCTGTCAAGTACTAATTTCCAAAGCCAATGCAGGCTTAGCGGGGGAGGATGCTGGCAAGGCCAAGCACTTGCGACAACTCAGTCAGCGCCTGCGTGCTGTTCGCAACTTTGATCGTCTGCATGCCCATCGCCGCAGCCGGCTTCAAGTTAATTCCCAAGTCATCTAAGAACACACACTCATCTGGCCGCACGTTCACTGCCGCACATGCAATTTCATAAAACCGTGGTTCGGGTTTGCGCACGCCAACTTTGCTGCTTTCAATCACTTCATCAAATCGTGCAAGCACGGCGCGTAGTTCGTCTTGGCGTTTGCGCTCGGCATCATCAACTGCAACCGGCTGGTCTGACAACACGTTGTTCGTCAAACACGCCATTACGTATCCGGCTCCTTTGATGCGGTCTAATGCGTGCACCATGTCGGGGCGAATTTCGCCATGCAACAAACTCAACACGTCGGCACCAGGCACGCGGTGCCCCAGTGCTTCGCTTTCGCGCGCAAACACGGCATCAAATTCAAGTGGCGAGATGTCGCTGCGCTCCAATTTGGCCCACGCGTTGTCGTCGGGGTTCACCGAGTTCACCGAACGGATGAAGTCGGCTGGCAGGCCGTGGGCTGCCTCGTAGTGGTTGAAGGCCTCGAATGGGCTCGACAAAATGACCCCACCGAAATCAAAAAACACAGCCCTAAGCACGCATTGAGCGTACGGGCTCAGGCATCACCGAGCAGGGGTCCCCGTGCTGGTTGACTGTCCCCGTGGCAAAAACTGGGCCAAAGCATGTGGTGGTGGATGGGTCGAATGTGGCGACCGAAGGCCGAACCGCGCCCAGCCTGAAGCAGTTAAACGAAGCCGTACTGTCGTTTATGAACGAGTTTCCGAACACCAAAATCACGGTGGTGGTGGATGCCACGTTTGGTCATCGCATTGACAAGCGCGAAGCGTCCGAGTTCAATAACGCCATTAACAACAACGAACTGGTTGCGCCACCTGCTGGGGCAGTGGGTCGCGGCGACGGTTTCGTGCTTACCATTGCCGAAAAAATTGGCGCAAGCATTTTGTCGAACGACAGTTATCAAGAGTTTCATCAGCAGTACCCGTGGTTGTTCGATGCTGGTCGCCTCATTGGTGGCAAGCCTGTGCCAAACGTTGGCTGGGTGTTTATCGAACGCTTGCCGGTGCGTCCGTCGGCAACCAAGTCGGTGAAGAAGGCAAGTCGCGAAGCAAACAGGCCGATGCCCATTCCAAAAGCGCCGCCGCCTGCTGCAAAACTTCCGGCGCCAAAGCAACAAGCTCCTGCAGCGAAACCGCAAGCTGCAAAAACTCCTGCGCCAAAGCTTTCTGCAAAACCAAAAGCAGCCACTATCAACGAACTCACACCGTTTCTTGAATTCGTCGAGAAGTATCCGGTGGGCAGCAAAGTAAAAGGTGTTGTCGATCAATATTCGGCACATGGCGTGTACGTAAAAATCGGCGACGTTCGCGGTTACTTGCCACTTCGCCTCATGGCCACACCCGCACCACGCAGTGCGCGCGAGCACGTAAAAATTGGCCAGCAAGTCAACTTGTCGGTCGACAGTTTCGTGGCATCACGCCGCAGCATCGACGTCGCCATCGTGGGCACGGTGACGCCAATGAAGACACCGGTCAAAAAGGCAACCGCCCCAACCAATACACCCACAAAAGCGAAGAAGAAAAAGAAGCGCC
>LIAZ01000185.1 GCA_001438985.1 Acidimicrobium sp. BACL17 MAG-120823-bin42
GGCTGGGAAGTCACCCGCGTGAAGCGATATGGCAGGGCGTACGTGTCGTTCCTACAGCGGTTAGCGTAAGAGGCGATATGGCCGTTGCGTTTTACCCCGGCAGTTTCGACCCATTTCATTTGGGTCATCTGGATGTCGTCGAACAAGCCGTTGCGCTGTTCGATGAATTAGTCATTGGCGTGATGCACAACCCTGCCAAACCCTCTGGCATGTTCGATCCCGAAGAGCGGGCCGAACTCATTCGCGAGAGCACCGCACATTTGGGCAATGCCGTGTGCGTAGCTACCTATGCGGGCCTCACGGTTGAAGTGGCCACCCGCATTAACGCCAGCATGATCGTGAAAAGTGCACGCACTGGCGCCGATTTTGAAATCGAACAGCAAATGGCGCACACCAACAACGCGGCAACGGGCATTGAAACCGTGTTGCTGTTTTGCCGCCCCGAGCGCTCGTTCATTTCCAGCACATACATACGTCAGTTTGTGAACTACACGGGCCCGCAGAAAACCCCATTGGTTCCAGCACCGGTGTTGAAGGCACTTGTTGCCAAGCAAAGCAAGGGAGCACAGTAATGAAAAACGACGGTTACGACGACAAAATTCAAGAACCAGTTCCCGTAGAGCTCGGCGACACCGAGGCAATGCTTGAAGAAGTGATTCATCTCATAGCCAATGCGCCAAACGTGCCGTTGTCGAGCACACCGCGCATTGATCGCGACCATGTCGTGGGTGTGTTGCAAGATGCGTTAGCGATTTTGCCCGACGAAATTCGCCAAGCACGCTGGATGCTGAAAGAGCGCACCGAATTTGTACAAAAGACACAACGCGAAGCAGATGAAATTGTTGAAGCAGCACGCGCACAAGCCGAGCGCATGGTGCAACGCACCGAAGTAGTGCGCGCAGCCGAAGCACGCTCACGCCAAATTCTTGAAGCCGGTGCAGCCGACGCCCGCCGCATGAAGAGCGAACTTGAAGACTTCCTCGATCAGCGCCTTGCCAGTTTCGAAATTTTGCTCGATCGCATTACGCGCCAAGTAAGCCAAGGTCGCGAACGGATGCGCATTGCGCCAGTTGTTGAAGAAGAAGAAGAGCCAGAAGCCCCAACGCGTGATGCAACGGGTGGAACCTTCTTCGATCACGAACGCACCGACCTGTACTAAATCTTTTTCTTATGTCGGCGCCGCTCACGATCAACATTCTTGAACTGACGCGCCGTGCAGGCACGTTGAAAGATGTTGTGGTCAGCATGCCTGTTGCCGATTTTGCATTTGGCGATGATCGCATCGTTGCAACGCGTGATATCGATGTTGAACTGCATCTTGAAAGTGTGAACGGCGGAATCGTGGTGCACGGCGAGTTAACGGGTGACACCACCATGTTGTGTCGTCGATGCCTACGCGAAATTTCGACCACCGTTTTCGTGCCTGTCGACGAGATTTATCAGCACATACCCGACAACCCCGACGCATACGTTTTGGAAGGGGAGCAACTCGATTTATTGCCCATGGTGCGCGAGACCATGTTGCTTGGCCTGCCCGATGCACCACTGTGCACGGCCGATTGCCTGGGTTTATGCCCGCAATGCGGGGCCGATCTGCGCAGCGACCCCTGCCAATGCCAAGCCCAACGCACCGATGAGCGGTGGGCAGTACTTGACCAATTACGGGGTCAACTCGGCGACTGAGCCGATATCCTTTGATCCCCGACGAACAAGTTTTTTAAGCGAAAGCCGAGCACGCGATGCCAGTACCAAAGAAAAAGAAATCGAAGATGAAGGGCCGCAGCCACATGGCAGGCGCCTGGAAACTCGGTGCACCAGCACGCAGTGTTTGCCCACGTTGCGACAACTCCAAGTTGCCACACACCGTGTGTGGAAACTGTGGTTGGTACAAGGGTCGCGTCGCTGTAGACGTTGGCTGATCACTCTTCGGGCCCGCACATGTTGCCCGTTGCAGTTGATGCATTAGGCGGAGACAAAGCTCCCGCCGAAATTGTTGAAGGAGCCAAGCAAGCCGTTGCTGCTGGCATTCCTGTATTGCTTGTTGGCCCTGCCGACTTAGCCGATCGTGGCGACTTGCCGTTGCACGTTGCCACCGAGTTCATCGACATGCACGAAGACCCAGCAAGTTCGGTGCGCACCAAAAAAGATTCAACGCTTGTAGTGTCGGCCGATTTAGTTCGTGATGGCGTA
>LIAZ01000186.1 GCA_001438985.1 Acidimicrobium sp. BACL17 MAG-120823-bin42
AATAGGCCATATGGCGCCAATAATCGTCTGGCCTCTGGCCCACCGCGTACGGCAAGCACCAACACCCCGACAAGGTCAAGAATCAGCACCAATACGATCACCGACACCATCGGGCCACTGACCCAACGGGTTCCGAGCGCCACTAAACACACGGAAGCGATGATCATTGCGCCCAACCCCACACGATCGCGTTGCGTGCGATGCGGTTGTGGCGAACGACCATATCGGTCATGACTAGTTCAGCGCTTTGGTCGGTGCTTACGCGCCGGTAATTGCCGAGAACTCCTCATCAAATCGCGCTTCAACATCTTCGCTCAACGTTGCAAATGAACGCAACCGCGCATTGGTTGCATCGTCAGGGAACAACAGTGGGTTCTCCGCCAGTTCTGGATCGAGTTTGGCGAGTTCGTCGCGCACACCCTTTACCGGCGACAAGTACTGCACATACTGCGTGATCAGTGCAGCCTGCACTGGGTCGTAGCAGAAGTTCATGAATTTGGCCGCTGCACTTCCGTTAGCAACACCCTTTGGAAGAATCATCGTGTCGCACCAGCTGGTACCGCCCTCTTCAGGAATAACGAAGCGTACATTTGGGCTGTCTTTGCCAAGTTGCAACACATCGCCCGACCAGCCAATACATGCCGCAAAGTTTCCGCTGACCAGGTCGTCGGTGTAGTCATTGCCCGTGAAGGCACGGATCTGACCATCTGCTTTGGCCTGTGCAAGTTTTTCAAATGCGGGCGCAGCATCTTCGAGCGAAGTGATCGTTGATGGATCGATTCCAAGACCCAAGCAAATCAAGCCAATGGTGTCGCGCATCTCGGTCAGCATGCCGATCTTGCCTTTAAATTCTGGATCGAATAAATCGGAGACACTGTTGATCTCACGACCCGTTACATCGATGTTGTAGGCGATTCCTGCAGTTCCCGCTTGCCATGGCATTGAATACTCGCCAGTTGGGTCCCACGTTGGGTTGACATACACATCTTCGATATTTGAAAAGTTTGGAATGAGGTCTTTAGGAAGTTTGTCGGTCCAACCTAAATTGATCAGTCGACCAGCCATCCAAAATGTTGGGGCGATGATGTCGGGTTCTATCGTCTTGCCGGCACCCAACAACGGTTGGATCTTTGCAAAATACTCGTTGTTGTCGTTGTAACCCTCTTCGTAACGCATCGTGACACCGGTTTCCGCCATGAAGCGATCAACCGTTCCCGTGAGACCATCTTCTGTTGGGTCGATGTACAACGGCCAGTTGTCAAAGTACAACGATTCTTCCCCAGACGCTGTGTCGGATCCGCCACATGCAGCAAGTAGCGCAGGTAGCGACAAACCAAGAGCGCCGAGTGCACCTGTTCGTGCCAAGAATTGGCGCCGTGTCATGGTGTTCTTGTGGTTCTGAGTGGTCATAACAATCTCCTTATTTAGTGGCTAATGCGATATTAGAGCGTTGACTCGATGTGATCGACATCTGTTGAGGTGGAACCAGCTTTTTCGGGCCATCCGGCAAGTACATACCCACCATCAGCCCCCCACGAGATCGAAATACTGCTACCCACCTGGGCGTCGGGCATCCGCGCCGATGAGTCTGCCAAGCAGGTGACTTCAGAGCCATCCGGCAGGCTCACGATCATGCGGGCGGTAGCACCCTGAAACACCATGTCGGTAAGCACGCCGTTGAGTCCTTGGCCACTCACCCCCACATCCGATGATGGCTTCATGCATTCTGGGCGCAGCATCACTGATACTTTTCCTCCGATTGCAAAACTGGAAAAGTCACCCGCCACCCGAACCGTCGGACCAGCCTGAAGTGTGACCACCACATCGCCGCCATCATGTGACTTCACGGTTCCGGGAAGCAGATTTGCCGAACCAATGAACCCGGCGACAAACAACGAACTTGGCGACCGATAGATCTCTTGTGGAGTACCAATTTGTTCAACATGGCCTTGGCTCATCACTGCAATGCGATCGCTCATGGTGAGTGCTTCACCTTGGTCGTGCGTAACAAAGATGAAACTAATTTCCACTTCGCGTTGAATGCGCTTGAGTTCTATTTGCATTGCTTCACGCAATTTCAAGTCAAGCGCTGCTAAAGGCTCATCTAGCAGCAACGCACTTGGATAATTGACTAATGCTCGAGCGAGGGCAACGCGTTGTTGCTGGCCACCCGACAATTGAG
>LIAZ01000187.1 GCA_001438985.1 Acidimicrobium sp. BACL17 MAG-120823-bin42
CAACACGCCTGTGCGATACAGGGTAAGCATTACGACGAACACGCCGATGGTTGCACCAACTGCTTGCAACACAATGCCTGGGTACTGAATGTTGAACACTTTAGAAATGGCACCAACAACAGCACCTTGAGCAAGGGCGTACACCGGTGCAAGGAATCGTGCAGTGGTTGGCTTAAATGTGGCTACCAACACGCTGACAAAACCAACGATGAAAGCGATCATCGCCCAGCTTGGGAACGAGACTGCTTCACCGACACCAATGGTGTCGACTGTGCTCCAGCCGTAGGTGGCTGCGCCGATCAAGAGGGCCATCAACAGCAAGGTTGCGCTCATCGCACCATTTGCGGTCATTGGGTCGGCCGAACGCCATGGGGTGACAGGGCCGTCCGAAATTGGCGAGTTCCATGTGGTTGGCGCACCGGTTGCCGTGCCGCCCTGTGGGGCTGCCCAACCCGCCTGATCGGGGGTGCGCTCTACTGCCTTAGAAAATGCTTTGTCGTTTAACAGAGGGTTTGCCATAACCAAATAATAGGGCACCCCTGTGAAAAATATCCGTCAGGTGCCCGATAAAAACACCCCTGTTTTTTAGGGTTTAGTGGTGTCGGTGCGTGACCCTGTCGGTATCGTTACCCCGTTCCCGCCTATAAGGAGTCACTGTGGCCAAAGACCGTATCGATCGTGACGAAGAAGACCTAGTCCGTCTCTATCTCACCGACATCGGCCAGTACGCCCTCCTTACCAAGGACGACGAAGTTCGTTTAGCGAAGGCAATCGAAACCGGCAAGCAAGCAACCGCCGAACTTGAAGCCAACGACAAGAGCATTACTCCAAATCGTCGTCGCGAGTTGCGTAAAGATCAACGTGACGGCACCAAGGCCGAGCGCCAGTTCGTTCAAAGCAACTTGCGCCTCGTGGTGTCGATTGCCAAGAAGTATCAAGCATCTGGTCTTCCCCTGCTCGACCTCATTCAAGAAGGCAACCTTGGCCTCATGCACGCCGTCGAAAAGTTTGACTGGCGTAAAGGATTTAAGTTTTCTACCTATGCAACATGGTGGATCCGTCAGGCAATTACGCGCGGCATTGCAAACACTGGCCGCACCATTCGCCTCCCGGTTCACGCTGGCGACACACTCGCTCGTTTGCAAAAGGCACGCTCACGCCTGGAGTTGAAGTTTGGTCGTCCAGCGACTCTTGCCGAGTTGTCAAAAGAAGTCGAGATGCCAGAAGACAAAGTGACCGAAGCATTGCGCTTTGCCGCAGAGCCACTGTCGTTGTCTGAACCATTGCGTGAAGATGGCGACGCCGAATTGGGTGACGTTGTCGAAGACCGCGCAGCCGAGTCACCATTCGAAGTTGCAGCAACAGCATTGTTGCCAGAAGAAATCTCGCGACTGCTTGCTCCACTCGATCAGCGTGAACGTGAAATTCTTGCGCTTCGTTTCGGTCTCGACCGCGGCGAACCACGCACACTTGAAGAAGTTGGTGAAGCATTCAACCTCACTCGCGAGCGCATTCGCCAAATTGAAGCGCGTGCAATGAGCAAGCTGCGTCACCCATCAAGTGACACCGGCGCACGCGACCTACTCTCGGTTTAAGCACAAGCTGTGTCGCCCGTGCTGTGCACGATTGGTGACCTCGTTGAAGATGTAGTGGTATGGCTCAACACCGACCTCAACATTGGCAGTGATACCGAATCGGTCATTCGCCGTACACGCGGTGGCAGTGCAGCAAACGTTGCGATGTTCGCTGCATTAACCAAGACACCTGCGCGATTTATTGGCCAAGTAGGCCACGACCGCCTTGGCACACAGTTATGCGAGGTGTTGCGCGAATCAGGCGTTGATGTTCAGGTTGTTCACGATGGCCACACGGGAAGCATCGTGGTGTTGGTGCAACCAAATGGCCAACGTTCGTTTCTTACCGATCGCGGTGTTGCGTCGCATCTTGCAATCTTTGATCCATCACTCATGAAAGACGTGCACGTGTTGCACGTGCCCACGTATTCACTGGTTGACGAACCACTTGGTTCCACCAGTACGCAATACATTGCCACCGCACGTCAACACGGTGCACTCATTTCAATTGATGCCTCATCATCGTCCGTGTTACAAAAATTTGGTGTTGATGCCTACCGATCACTTATTGCTGCACTGCAACCCGATGTGTTCC
>LIAZ01000188.1 GCA_001438985.1 Acidimicrobium sp. BACL17 MAG-120823-bin42
CAGTTATGAAGCAAACACGACCATCTATTAACCGCCAATTTGAGTTCGACCCCATCGGGTTTGCGCAATGGCTGTTTAACGAACGCACACGTCGTGGTTGGTCAACACGCGAACTGGCAGTGCGCGCCGGAATTTCGCAGCCATACGTTGTTGCACTTGAACGCGCACGCGCAGGTGAGGCACGACGAGGCCCAACGCCAACTGTCGATGTGGTTGCAGCGCTTGCGCACGCGTTAGACAAAAACTTGCTCGACATGTTTGTGTTCTCGTTGCGTCCAGTTGCCCAACACGTACTGCTGGTTACCGAAGGTAACGCAACACCGCCACTTGATATTTTGCGTGCAGAGTCAGGCGAAACCGTAGATAACTGGGTGCACCCCATTACGGTGCATCGCGAAAAGTCGGCAACGTATGACCAAAGAAAGATTGTGAAGCAACTGAGCAACGAGATTTCTGCAATGAAAGAACACATTGACGGTAAAAACGTTGGCTTGGTGTTTACCGAAACCTCAAATGTGATGCAGCGCGTGTCAAACCCGCAAGCGGTGATTGATTTCGAGCACAAGTGGGCAGATGCTGTTGCTGATGCAGTCAAAAGCGTCGGCGGGCACGCATCGTGGAATGTATGTGTGTACACAGCGGATTCACTGCAAAACCTGCCGAAGGGCGAAGAGTCGGTGAAAGTATTGTTTGAAACTCACAACGAAATTTGGTACGCGCATAACGATGACGTTGTTATTGGCGATTTGGCTAAACAAAAAATTCTGCAATTAGTGGCATAAAGGAGAACACCATGACAGATGTACGCGCAATGTTGGTAGGAAAAGTAAACGATGTGTGGATGCGTCGCGTTGAGACCATTTCATCTGATGCACTTGGCGAAGGCGAGGTACTGATTGCTGTCGAGTACTCATGCATTAACTACAAAGACGGTCTTTCCACCACTGAAAAGGGAAAAGTTGCACGCATTGATCCGTTGATTCCAGGTGTCGACCTTGCAGGAACCGTTGTTGAGTCAAGTGATGCTTCCATTGCTATTGGTTCACAGGTAATTGCGCATGGCAACGACATTGGCGTTGCCCACAACGGTGGCTTTGCAACCATGGCTCGCGTGCCTGCTAAGTGGGTTATCCCAGTACCTGCAGGCCTCACCACGAAGACCGCGATGATGGTGGGCACTGCTGGCTTTACTGCAGCGATGTCGGTTGATGCTCTAGAGCGCGCCGGCTTGAAGAAGGGCACTGGCCCAGTGATCGTTACCGGCGCAACGGGTGGCGTTGGCTCGTATGCAGTGGGCATGTTGGCCGCGCGTGGTTACGAAGTAGTTGCCAGTACGGGCAAAGCAAGTGAAGGCGAGTGGCTGAAGTCAATTGGCGCCAGCGACATTATTGACCGCAGTGAAACTTCAGCAGAGCAAGCAAAACCGCTCGAAAAGGAGCGTTGGGCTGGGGCAGTGGACTGCGTTGGCGGCAACACGCTTGCGTATGTCTTGCGCACACTCAAATACGGTGCATCGGTTGCTGCAAGCGGGTTGACTGGTGGCGCAAACTTGCCAACCACTGTGCTTCCGTTCATTTTGCGTGGAGTCAACCTGCTCGGCATCGACAGCGTGAATGGCTCGATGGAAGATCGCAAAATGATGTGGGCACGCATTGCTACCGACCTAAAGCCAGCGTGGCTCGACACTCAAGAGTCAGTCGTCGTTGGGCTCGACACCGTTGAGCCGTACCTCGATGCAATTTTGCAGGGCAAGGTCAAGAGCCGTGTGCTCGTCGACCCGCGTATCTAATTACCCGTTAATACGACATGGCATGCGCTTGATGCCGTTAATGAAGTTGCTCTGCAAATAGGCAGGCTCTCCCGTAATCGCCAAGTTTGGCAAGCGTCGTCGAATCTCGTCGAACATCACCGCAATTTCGCGGCGAGCCAAGTTTGCCCCCAAGCAGAAGTGTGGGCCACCTGCACCGAAGCCAACTTGTGCTGGCGCAAGTGTGCGAGCGATGTTGAACTGGTGTGGGTTTTCGTAAATTTCTTCGTCGCGGTTGCCCGAGTTGTACCACATCACCACTTTTTCGCCTTCTTTGATCTTCACGCCACGAATTTCGGTGTCGCGTGTTGCAGTGCGGCGGAAGTGGATCACTGGCGAAGCCCAACGAACAATTTCTTCAAC
>LIAZ01000189.1 GCA_001438985.1 Acidimicrobium sp. BACL17 MAG-120823-bin42
CGGAATGTATGCGTTTAGTCCATTTATTGGTCGGTTCAGCGATCGCAATGGGCGACTAAACACCATGCTCGTGGGATGTTTCGTGTTGATTGTGAGTACCGTGATGTCGGCTTTTGCAGGGAGCAATCCAATTGTGTTCTTCCCGTCCCTGTGGCTGCTTGGAATCGGATGGAGCTTTGGCCTGATTGGCGCGTCGAGTTTGCTTGTCGATTCGGTTCCAATCCAACATCGCGTTCGAGTGCAAGGTTCGGCTGATGTTGCGATGAGTTTGTGTGGTGGTCTCGCAGGTTTTTCAAGTGGTTTCATCAGAAAGTCGTTTGGGTTCCCATGGCTTTCCATGTTGGGCACCTTTGTTGTTCTCGGCCTGACATTAACGCTGTTGCTCAATATTGAACACGTTGTGGCGGCCGAATCGTGAGGAGGAAGTGGAGTAATTGGGCTGGCAACCAACACTCACACCCTTGCGTTGTCGAGATGCCAAAGTCCGAGCAAGATGTAGTTGACGCCATTCTTCGCGCCACACAATTGGGCCTGCGGGTCAAGGCAATCGGGTCAGGACACAGTTTCACGGCAATTAGCAAGCCCGACGAGATGATGCTTGACATGTCGAGGCTCAATGCGGTGATTGAAGTGGATGCTGCTCACGGTGTTGTTCGCGTCCAATCGGGGATTGTGCTGAGCGATCTCAATGAGTACCTCGAGAAACACGGATTATCGATGCCCAATTTGGGAGATGTCGCGTACCAATCATTGGCAGGTTCAATGTCCACCTCGACGCATGGGACAGGGCTGTCGCGAACGGGATTGGCTGCTCAGATTATGGGTTTCCGAATGGTTCTTGCATCCGGAGAAGTGATCGTGTGCAGCGCGGACGAAAATCAGGAGATTTTCCACTGCGGGCGGGTTTCACTTGGGGCGCTTGGTGTCATTACGGAGTACTCAATTCGTGTGGTGCCTCTGTTTAACCTGCAAGCGGTGGAGCAGCCGATGCGAGTATCAGACGTTTTGGCACAGTTTGAACAACTCATCTCAGATAATGACTTTTTTGAGTTTTATTGGATTCCTCACACGAAATGGGCACTGACAAAAGCGAATAATGTCACGTCGGCTCCGGCAGATCCACCCACACGACTGTCAACATGGGTGCACAAGATGGTGCTTGAAAATTTTGCCTTTGGTGTGTTGTGCCGGATAGGTAAAGCGTTTCCAGCCATGATCCCACGGTTCGCCACGATGTTGCCTAGTGCTGGTCGCGTTGAATTTGTCAATGTCAGCCATCGTGTGTTTAGCAGCAAGAGGTTGGTGAGATTTTGCGAAATGGAGTACTCCATCTCGATAGACGCTGTAGGTAAGGCACTTAATGAAATCATGCACATGATTGATCACCGCAACTTAAAGATCAGTTTTCCGATAGAAGTTCGCTGTACGGGTCGCGATGATATTCCGCTGTCAACTTCAACAGGACGTGAAAGTGCCTATATCGCCGTGCATATGTATAAAGGGTGCGACTATGACGAATATTTCACAGCCGTAGAAGAGATACTTCTGAAGTATGAAGGTCGTCCGCATTGGGGCAAGATTCATTACTTGGATGGAACTCAACTTTCTAGCCTGTATCCTGAATATCAGCGTTTTATTGAAGTTCGGAACCAACTCGATCCCGAGGGTGTGTTCACTAACGACTATTTGCGTCGTGTGTTGGGTCGCTAACCCTTCACAATCCCAGGAACATACCTGAGGAACACAACCAGAAGTATTGATCGAGGAGTATGAAATGACTAAAACATGGACCGAACTTGGCGTGCCCAAGAACATAATTTCTGGGCTGGTTGCTCGCGGAATCGAAAGTCCGTTTCCCGTACAGGAAGCTACATTGCCAGATGCCCTAGCTGGCCACGATATTTGCGGTAAAGCACCTACCGGTTCGGGTAAAACTCTTGCCTTTGGTATTGCTATTGCTACAAAGGTGACAAAGAGCAGGCCAGGACGACCGACTGGATTGGTGCTTGTACCAACGCGCGAACTCGCTGCGCAGGTTGCCAAAGAAATTTCGTTGTTGTGTGGTGGCAGTGATATTCGCGTATCGGCTGTCTACGGTGGTGCTGGTTACGGGCCGCAAGTAAAAGCAGCTCGTGCCTCAAGCATTGTTGTGGCTACGCCTGG
>LIAZ01000190.1 GCA_001438985.1 Acidimicrobium sp. BACL17 MAG-120823-bin42
CCAGAAACTTGATCAACAATGTTGCCTGTTGCATCAACAAACAAGGTGGTTGGAGCAGTGGCAATTCCTAACTGGCTAATGAAGCCACCCGTTGGATCAAACAGAGTTGGAAAAGTAACTCCATATTTTTCTGCAAATGCGAGGGCAATTTCGACTGAGTCATTCATGTTGACACCAACGAATTGAATTTCTGGTTGCTGTTCGTGAGCAGCAGCAAAGGCAGGCAATTCACGACGACATGGCTCGCAGGTGGAATACCAGAAGTTGAGGACCAGGGGTTTGCCTACGAGCGTGCGAAGGTGTACCGGTAGACCGGAGGCGTCTGTGAGTGTTGAATCGGGCAACGACGTGCCTTCAACCAAATCATTGGTGTTCAGCGTGGGGTACTCAGGGTCACTTGCTGACACCAGGGTGAGTGTGTCGGAGTCCGAAGTCTGGTTGCTGAGATACCAGCCCCCACCAATGCTGACGCACAACGCAATGACGATGATGGCGGTGCGGGGCACAACAGAAGGCACTCCAGCAGGATACTGATACCCGAATAGGGGTATCTGCCCGTGCTCGTGTGCCTTCTGTTATGGCTAAGCGACAAGATGCCGAGGAATGGGTACCTCTACGACCGTGGTCATCGCAACCGACTTGGTGACCGGTCTGCCACGTGGTCGCTTGGAGGCACAAATTCTGCCCTCCTCGAGCAATTCACCACCCCACACACCCCAGGGCTCGCTACGAGCAAGAGCACCAGTGAGACACTCAACGCGTGATGTACATGTAGAACAGATTGCTTTGGCGCGTTGAATATCAACAAATTCTTCCGAGAAGAACAAGTAGGACAATGTTCCATTGCCGTCGCTGCAACGGCGTGCAGACAACAACAAGATGTCGTCATTGTGTTCAAGTGTGATGGTCATGGTGTGTGCCTTTCTGCATTGTTGGATTGGCTTCACGTCGGAGAACGCGAGGGGGGAAATAAAAAAGCCGCTGGGATTTCTCCCAGCGGCCTCTTGGCGTTCTCCGACGTGAAATCTGTTTACGTCGGGACTCCTAAGAGGCCTTTGGCCGGACGCTTCGTGAAACCTTTGGTAAATTTCGCGAATCCGGCCTGCATATAAAACCAGCGTGACGCCATCGCGTTCACGGTTGTCACAGTCGCATACGCGCGCGAGTCAGCAGCGACTGCCGACTGACGTGAGGAAAGATTGCGCAACAACATGGGATATGAAGCAAACCACGCCAAATCGTCAATTGCAAGCGAATTAACACGAGTGCCGTGAAGTCCAATGCTGGATAGGGTCAGAGGGCATGTGGAGGCCCCAAGAACCCGTTCCGTTGCCACGGGCGGGCAGGACGTTTTCCACCAGTCGACGGGTGCGCCTTGGTGACGTGACGCCGAAAGGTCGACTGCGTCTGGATGCCACCGCGCGGTATTTACAAGACATCGCAAACGATGATGCTGTAGATGGCAATTACCCAGATATTCATGGGTGGGTGGTGCGCCGCACGGAGATGTGGGTGTATCAATTTCCCACGTACATGACAGACATTGCGCTTACGACGTGGTGTGGTGGGTATGGCTCGCATTGGGCAGAACGCAGAACACATATTGTTTCGCCAGACGGTGCACATATTGAAACCGCGGCGCTTTGGGTGCATGTCAACATGCAGACACTGAAACCAGAACCACTGCCTGAAGGATTTATTCCATTGATTGCGGAGTCAAGCGGAGGACGCAAAGTCCGTTCAAATTTTGTGGTCGGTAAATCATTGCCAGCAATCACCGAGCATGATCCTGCTGTGAGTGACTGGCAGCTTCGCTTTGCCGACATGGACGCGGTAGGGCATATGAACAATGCGGCGTATTGGATTGCTGCAGAGGAGTACCTGTCAAAGCACAACACACTTCGAGCACCATTACATGTTGTTGTTGAACATCACCATGCCATTGAGCCCGGAAACACAGTTTCTATCGTGACGCAGCAACTAGAAGAGCGCGTGATTGTCAGACACGTTCTTGAAAACGGTGTGGTCGCAGCAGTTACTCAGCTGGTTTCGTTGGCGTAACGAATACTCGCTCGCGATAAAATAACAATTCATTAACACTTGCTCTGATGTCGTCAAGTGCGCGGTGAGTGCCACCTTTGTTTGGTCGCTCCACTCCT
>LIAZ01000191.1 GCA_001438985.1 Acidimicrobium sp. BACL17 MAG-120823-bin42
AAAGCCCTTTCGGCACTTGAGAAAACGACACCAGTTGCAAGTGCTCTTCGGTAATTGACAACTCGGCATCAGCCTTGTTTTGGATGGCCTGGATTGCATCGCCCAAAGCGCCATCGAACTGCTTGCGCCACACCATTGTCAAGGGCAACGCGGTGTCGCCCTCGGCCAAAACGCTTCTGTTCGCACCGACCAAGTCGGTTGGTGGAGTTGCACTCACCGTGGCAACACTTCGTTGATCAACCGACAACGAATGAATGAATTCGCGCGCCAAGTCTTCTGCCGCAGCAAGTGGGCGCAACAAATGCGGCCCAAGCAACATGGAATTTGCTGGGTCGGCTCCAAAGAAACATGGCGTTGACGACACCACCACACCGTCGTGCAGCGTGAAATTGAGCGAGACGTGATGGCCACCAAATCTCCAGCCCCACGTGTCGGTTTCAGATGGCGTTCCAAATATAGATACCCAGTACAACAGCGGGTCTCTTCCGCGTTCGCGTTCGAAACCAGCAACGAAACCCTCAAGCCGATCGAGCACATTTTCTAGTCCCATGATGGTTGTCGTCGTGACATAACCACCCTCTGACAATGCTGATGCAAGCAGTTGATGTACCAGTCGATGTTGAGTGGAAGACATATTCGCCAGCGGCAAACCACCATGATCAGTTGGCGTATAGAACCATTTCACACGCTCTTGCGCATTAGCGAAATCGAGGAATCCAGAAGCTCGTTGAGAGGAATCAAAACTAGAAAGTAGGCGCTGTGCCGATTCGATCATGTGTCGTGACATTGCGTACCCCTACTTGCCAGGTTTGTGCAGGCCGAAAATTACTTCGGGATCACGAGGGTCCCATGTATTTAAGAACTGCGATTTCGCACCTACCCTACGTGTTCGATCGAGCAGGTTCTTGGCAAGTGCAAGTTGCGAGCGTTGGAACACTTCGAGCGCTTCGTGTACTGAATTGTGTTTTTCTAATGCCTCGGCAAGCGCCCAACCATCGGCTGCGGCCTTTGCCGTGCCGGCTGCAGCATGAGGACGAGCAACGATTGCACCATCGCCGATTAAACACACACGTCCGAATGCCATTTGATCAATGTCAATGTCGTACACCACTTGAATAAATGGCTCTGCTGTTTTCAATACCAAATCGCTCAACAGTTTCGGCAAATTAGCCACGGCCATTGCCTTCATGCTCGCAACGTTGCTTTCGCTTACATAGCCAGGCGGAATAGACACGTCGCGAAGTGTTCCATTTTTGTCGGTCATTAACGTGTTGAATGCTTCACCCACTGCATAATTGCAGTACCACACAAAGTTGATCAGTCGATCGCCAGGTGTTACTCGCCCGTCATGATCGGGAATCGGATACACCAAGATATGTGAATGCGGATACACGAAATAGGTAATCGCACTTCCCAACCGCTCCACCATTTCGGAAGACAGTTGCGACTCGGGCACCATTCCACGCCAAGCGACATAGCCCGAATACTCGGACTTACACGACGGAATCAACTTGCTTCGTGCCGATGAGCCAATGCCATCTGCAGCAACAAGCAGATCGGATGTGACTGTTTTGCCGTCCTTGAAATGTACCGTTACCGATTCTGGGGTTTGGCTGAAATCCACCATTTCTGAACCGAGGTGATACTCCTGCATTCCAAAATGATCCAGCGTTGATGCATACACCGTGTTCCACGAACTGAATAAATAATCGTGTGCTGCTTTATATGTAACGTTGCTTTCTGCATCCAGATACACAATGTTGCTGGTTGCAACTGAAATTTTTGTCAAGTCCACTCCCGCACGAGACTGCAGGTAGCGGTACGTCGCCGGCAAAAAACCGATTCCGGCACCGCGTTGTTCCAGTCGAACCGCAGACCGTTCATATACCGAGACGTCATAGCCCAAGTCGCGCAACAAACAGGCCGCCGTCAACCCGCCTAACGACCCGCCGACTATTGAAACTTTCATTCCGCAAAGCCTAAATGACTGCCTCCCCAGAGCCTGCTACCGTTTCCGTTAGGGGAAAGTCCGCAACTATTTAGGGGGAAATATGGGAATCAAACTCGCAAAATTTCGTGACGTAGCCAACGGCCTGCAGCCA
>LIAZ01000192.1 GCA_001438985.1 Acidimicrobium sp. BACL17 MAG-120823-bin42
AAATGTCATCCGACCGCGCACTTCAGTGAGGTAGATACCGCTCAAGATTCCGAGTGGCAGGGTAATAACAGTTGCTATTGCCACCATGATCAGTGATCCAACAATTGCGTGACCTGCACCGCCAATGTTGAACTCGTCTTCAGGTGTTGACGTGCGCATATCCGAGAAGAAATATCCCGGATATATCGCGGTATAGCCCTTTAATAAGACCGTAAGAAATATTGATAACCAGGGAACAAACGCAAGAACAGCTAGCGAGGTAAACACCACTCTTAAAACCGCATCTCGGCGTTCCTTTGCGCCCAATCGCGCGGTTTGACCAACGACCCATACAACATTGACAAGCAGGAACGCGAATGCCCATCCATCAATGTTTGCTAACGGAGTCACGAGCGTTACCACGAATGCAACAAAGGCAAAAACGAGTGAGCGAAGCAAGTTCTTGAGACGTGCTGAGCGAGTTATCGCCCATGGGCGAAGAGGCTCTATACCCTGGAATTGATCTGCAGCAGCGTTGGTATTCATGCGCGAGGCGTCGATCTTTGAACGATACTTGCTGCGACCATGTTGACTATCAGTGTGATGGCGAACAGAACTAAACCTGCGGCTATGAGCGCCGAGATTTCCTTATCGGTTGCTTCTCCAAACTTCAGAGCGATCATTGATGCCACGTTCCCGCCAGCTGAGTCCAGAATTTGAAAGGAGAAATCGAAGACCAAGTTCAACATCAGATAAATCGCGACTGTCTCACCCAAAGCCCGACCAAGACCCAACATTGCTCCGGCAATTACTCCACTCTTTCCATAAGGAATAACAACGGAACGAATCGCGCCCCATTTCGTTCCACCAAGGGCAAAACAGGTATCAATTAAATCTCGCGGTGTGCGGGAATATACCTCTCGCGCAACCGAAGTTGTAATTGGGACAACAAGAGCTGCAAGCACGCACCCTGCCACGAAAGGACTCCTTGAGAAGTTCTCAAATTCGACGGAAAACAAAGGTATAAATCCCAATCGATCGTTGAGAAGCGTCGCCCACCGCACACCAATCGGAGTGAATATTTGAATTCCCCAAAGACCGAAAATTAAAGAAGGAATAGCAGCAGCCAGATCCAGCAACGATACGAGTACTCGGTAAATCGCTCTCGGCGCATAAAATTCGATATATAGAGCTCCGCCAATAGACAAGGGCACAGCAAGAACCATCGCGATCAGTGCGACAACAAGCGAACCAACGATCATTGGACCGATTGAAAAAACACTGACGTCATCAGCGTCAGCCAAAGCAGTAGTTGCACCGCCTACCGGGTCCTCGCCAGCCGAAAACCACTCTGAGCCAGTGATAAAACTAAGACCAAATTCGCGGAAGGTACCCGAACTTCGAAAAATCAGAAAGCCAGCAATAAGGCCCAACAACAGGAGCGATGTAAGCGCGCCCGCAGTGACGATCCTCCGAAAAATCCTGTCAGCCCGACTATAAACAACCACCATCTTTCGCGGGGTGGGGACTGACTCTTTGATCACTACATTATGTTTCCACTGACCCGTAAACTCAGTCTGACCTAATGATGAACGGAGAGTAAATTATTGGGCTAGCAGTTCATTACATTCGCTGTAATCCGCTAATTCAAGCGCGATTAGAGCGGGCTTTCCTGAAGTTGTCACCACCAGCACCTGTTTGGCTCGATACACCGACATAAAGGCACGACTTCCTCTTGGCATTCCCGCCCGCTTACTCACCAAATAGGTACCTGCACACACCACGCCCGGCAGGGAAGTCCCCCACATTCGCAGCTTCAACAGGCGCATCGCCGCCTTGCGGTCAAGCACTTTGACAGAAGTAATCGTTGACCGACTGACCACCAGCTTGCGCTTAAGCGCCCACACTGCATCGATGCCTGTGAGCGTGATGATGAAGTCGTCGTTCGTGACTTGAGTGGTTACCGCCATAGCGGCACAAGGTTACTTCGCTGCTACGAAGCCGGCTTCCAAGTCGGCGAGGATGTCGTCGATTGTTTCAAGTCCAACCGACAAACGCACCAGACCTGGGAACACACCGGTTGACTTTTGTTCTTCGGGTGACAACTGGCTGTGCGTTGTTG
>LIAZ01000193.1 GCA_001438985.1 Acidimicrobium sp. BACL17 MAG-120823-bin42
CCCGTTGCAGCAAACGCGATGGGTTTACCAATTACTTCTTTTACGCTGAGCGCAGCACCACCTCGTGCATCGCCATCGAGCTTGGAAAGAATCACACCGCTAATGGCAAGTGTTTCGTCGAATGCTTTCGCTACGTTGACGGCGTCTTGACCGGTCATCGCATCGATCACCAAGAACGTGTAGTCAGGCTTTACAGCAGCGCTGATGTCGCTGACTTGTTGCATCATTTCGGTATCAATTGCCAACCGACCTGCGGTGTCCACAATGAGCACATCGCGGCCAAGTCGCTTTGCTTCTGCAAGACCGGCTGCCGCAGTTTGCACCGGGTCGCCAGGTGCAGAGAACACAGGAACATTGAGTTGTGCGCCAAGCACTTTCAACTGTTCGACGGCTGCTGGGCGTTGCAAGTCGGCGCCAACCAACAACGGGTTGCGTCCTTGCGCTTTAAACCACGATGCAAGTTTTGCGGCACTGGTGGTTTTACCCGAACCTTGCAAACCGGCCATCAACACCACGGTTGGTGGTTGCGATGCATAGGCGATCTTTAAGGTTTCGCCACCCAACATGGCAACCAGTTCGGCATTAACAATCTTGATGATCTGTTGGCCCGGGTCAAGCGCTTCCGACACCTTGCTACCAATTGCTTGCACGCGAATGCGCTCGACCACATTGCGCACCACGCCAATATTGACGTCGGCTTCCAGCAATGCGGTGCGAATTTCGGCGAGCATTTCATTGACATCGGCTTCGGTTAACCGGCCTTTGCCACGAATGCGCTTAAAGACTCCGCCGAGGCGATCACTTAAGTTGTCGAACATAGGGCCTCTACAAATTCTGTTGCGTTAAATGTCTCGAGATCATTGATGGTTTCGCCAAGGCCCACCAACTTCACGGGGATTCCTAATTCGGTTTCAATTGCAAACACGATGCCACCTTTTGACGAACCATCCAGTTTGGTGAGCACTACTCCGGTTACCTGAGTTGCATCGGCAAATAAGCGCGCTTGGCTGAGCCCATTCTGTCCAGTAGTGGCGTCGATTACTAACAGTGTTTCGGTAACGGTTCCCGCACCTTTTTCGGCAACGCGGCGCACTTTGCGCAACTCTTCCATCAGGTTGGTGTTGTTTTGTAAACGGCCTGCGGTGTCGGCCAGTACTAAATCGAATTTGCGCGCATTGGCTGCCTGCACTGCATCAAAGATGACCGACGATGGGTCGCTGCCTTCTGCACCGCGAATGATTTCGGCTCCACTGCGCTCGGCCCATGTTTGCAACTGTTCGCCTGCTGCTGCGCGGAATGTGTCGCCTGCTGCCATCAGTACTTTGCGACCAAGTGCTACCTGTTGTGCCGAAATTTTGCCAAGGCTTGTGGTTTTGCCTGCGCCGTTCACGCCCACCATGAGCCAAATGTTTGGGCCATCAATTGATGCGTCAAAGTTCAGTTCACGATTGGCGCCAGCAAGACGCGCACTCATGTCGTGTTGCAATGCAGCAATCAACTCGACTGGTGTGGAAATCTCTTTTGCTTTCACTCGTGCGCGCAATGGCCCGAGCAATGCTTGTGCAACCTTGATGCCAACATCGGAGCGCAGCAGTGCTTCTTCTAAGTCGTCCCAACTGGTGTCGTTGATTTCGCCGCGACCAAGCACCGAACTGACGGCACCCGCCAACACGTTTTTGACTGAACGACGTTTTTCAATAACAGGTTCAACAACCGGTTCAACAACAAATGGTGCAGGCTTTTTGCGGCGGTTCAGTACGACAATGCCGATACCAAACACCAATACGACCCCGGCGAGGATTAAGAAAATAATGGGAAACGAGTTGCTCATAGCAACACTCAGGCTATGCGGAAGCCTGGGCGGCGCGTTCAACAATCACGCGGCTCGATCCACCTGGTTGCATGGTGACGCCAAGCAGGCAGTCGCCCGCTTCCATCGTGCGCTTTTGGTGACTCACAATCAGCAACTGTGCATCCTTGCGGAATTCGTCAACAAGGGTGAGGAAGCGGTGCAAGTTCACATCGTCAAGTGCGGCTTCAACTTCGTCCATTACATAGAACGGAGAA
>LIAZ01000194.1 GCA_001438985.1 Acidimicrobium sp. BACL17 MAG-120823-bin42
GGCAAGCGCATCGCGGTCATTGGTTCTGGTCCCGCTGGATTAGCGACTGCGCAACAACTTACTCGCGCAGGGCACGAAGTTGTGGTGCTCGAGCGAGCAGATCGAATTGGTGGACTCTTGCGCTACGGAATTCCTGAGTTCAAGATGGAAAAGAAGTATCTGGATCGTCGTATTGAGCAAATGCGCGAAGAAGGTACAGAGTTCAGGGTTAACGCAGCTGTTGGCGAAAATGTTGACATTGAAGTCCTTGTTGCATCGCACGATGCAGTGGTGCTGGCATGTGGCTCAACGATTGGGCGTGATCTGCCTGTACCAGGACGCGAGCTTCGGGGAATTCATCAAGCAATGGAGTACTTGCCATTTGCTAACAAAGTTCAGCAGGGCGACATTGCCGATTCACCAATTGATGCCAACGGTAAACACGTGGTCATTATCGGCGGTGGCGATACTGGTGCGGACTGCTTAGGCACTGCAATTCGTCAGGGTGCTGCATCAATCACGCAACTCGAGATCATGCCGATGCCTCCGAGTGAGCGTGCAAGCACCAACCCATGGCCGCAGTGGAGTTTGATTTACCGAACATCGTCTGCACATGAAGAAGGTGGCGAGCGAATGTTCAGCGTGAACACTGAGCGGTTCGTTGATGACGGCAATGGCAACGTGAAAGCCCTCGTATTAAACGAGGTGCAGATGGTTGATGGCAAGTTTGAAACGATTGCTGGATCAACACGTGAGATTCCTGCGGACTTAGTGTTCCTCGCACTTGGGTTTGTTGGACCTGAAACTGGATCATGGATTGAACAACTTGGGGTCAACCTTGATGCTCGCGGCAATGTCGCACGAGCAGATAACTACACAACAAATATCCCTTCTGTGTTTGTTGCAGGAGACATGGGTAGAGGCCAGAGCCTGATTGTGTGGGCAATCGCTGAAGGACGTGCGTGTGCGTCCGCGGTGGACGAGTATCTGATGGGTGAGACATCTCTTCCATCGCCAATTGCCTCATCTGCCCGCCCTCTGGTGTGATCATCAATTACTCTGATGGGCAATGAGATTTCCGCATAAAGCCGTATTCCATGCATCCGCAGTTCTTGCCGCGGTTGCAGTTCTTGCCGCCTGTAGCACCGATGTTTCGGGCACGGCAACAACGGTGGTTGCTGTGGAGTCCACCAATTTTCAAACTATTCCACCAGTCAGTCCAACCACGGTTCCGGTTACCACAACATTGCCGATAGGCGCAGTTGGGGTAGAGCAGTCATACTCCGTTCGTCCTGGCGACTCACCAAGTTTGGTTGCGACCTTGTTCGGGCTAACCATGTCTGAGCTATTGATGTACAACGGCCTGGTGGCCTCGGGTCAGTTCCCGTTCCCCGGATCAGTTCTCAAGATTCCGCCATCGGCGATGGTGCTTAATCCGGTGATCACGGTTGCGCCAAATGTGGATGCTGGGCCAGCAGTTGCTGGTTGCGACGCACGTCCGGCAGGAACATATCAAATTGCTTCTGGCGATTCGATTTATGTCATTCGCAAGAAGTTCTGTGTTTCTCTCGCTTCATTACTTGCTGCAAATAACTGGCCAAGTCAGAGCGTCAATATCCGACCAGGACAGATCATCAACATTCCAGCTTCGGGCTCGTAGCAATCGCTTAGCGTGCGGTGTTGCGGCGACGTCGTGAGTGGCGTTCAATCGCCAAATCAATGAGTTCGTCAAGCAGCTCGCCATACGACAATCCAGATGCTTGCCACAGTTTTGGATACATCGAAATTGGAGTAAAGCCAGGAATCGTGTTGATTTCGTTGCACAGAAAACCACGACCGTTTTTTTCATAAAAGAAGTCCACTCGGGCCATTCCTTCGGCACGCAGTGTGTGGAAGACCACTATTGCAAGTTTTTGTACGGCCTCAAGTTCATCTGTTGTCAGATCTGCGGGGACAAGGAGTTGGGCGCCGTCTGAAACATATTTGTCGTCGTAGTCGTAGAACTCATTGCTGGGAACGATCTCGCCAGGGACTGAAGCACGAGCAACATCATTGCCAATGACAGCGACTTCAATTTC
>LIAZ01000195.1 GCA_001438985.1 Acidimicrobium sp. BACL17 MAG-120823-bin42
CTACGTTGTCGATGATTTCGTCTTTCGAGAAGAAACCAGAGAACGGAAACACGCCGCATAGCGCAAGCGTTGAAATAATCCATGTCGTGTACGTGATTGGCATGAACTTGCGCAATCCACCCATGTCTTTTTTCATGTCAAACGAGTGATGTGATGCACTATGGCTAATTGAGCCTGCACCAAGGAACAAGCATGCTTTAAAGAATGCGTGAGTGAAGATGTGGAACACGGCTGGCAACCATGCGCCAGCACCAAGGCCAAGCATCATGTAGCCCAACTGACTTACTGTGGAATACGCCAGCACCTTTTTGATGTCGTTTTGTACAAAAGCCAATGCGGCTGCAATCACGATGGTGATACCACCGATCACCGTGATGAAGTTTCCACCCGTTCCCAAAATGTCGAAGCCGGTGAAGAACACGGGATACAAACGCGCAACCAAGAACACCCCCGCAACGACCATGGTTGAAGAGTGCAGCAACGAGCTCACCGGTGTCGGACCAGCCATCGCATCGGGCAACCATGTGTGCAATGGGAACTGGCCGCTCTTGCCAATAGCAGCGATAAACAACGCAATTGATGCAACCAAGATCACCGTGCTATTTGGCTCACCCGACAATGCCCAGGCACTAATACCGCGGATCGAAAAACCCGACACGCCAAGGTTTTCCGTCGTCCAATCATTGGAAGCGAAGTACAGCATCGCAACACCAATCAACAGACCCATGTCGCCAGTACGCACCGTGAAGAATGCCTTCAATGCTGCACGGCTGTTGGCGCCGTCTTCCCACCAGTGACCAATCAGCATGAAGCTGCAAAGGCCCATGATTTCCCAGCCCAGCAACAACAAAATGGTGTCTTCTGCAATGACCATGGCGAGCATGCCTGCAGAGAACAGCGTGAGTGCTGCAAAGAAGTGTGTGTATCGACGATCACCCTTCAAGTATTCGGTTGAATACAACTGCACCAAAGTGGAGATGAACGCGACAACAACCAACACGATGACTGCAAGACCATCGATTGATTGACCAATCGTGAAATGCATTCCACCGATCTGCCACCAATCCCATGTACGGACAACCGGCGCGATGAACTGCTCTTTGGTGCCACTGTTGACACGGTCGATCCATTGCATTGCCGCTCCGCCGGCAAGCACAAGGCTTGCAAACATACTGAGCAAACCAATTTCGCTTCCCTTCATCGGCAGTTTCTTGCCAAAGAAGATAATGATCGCAAAACCAATTGCAGGAATGACTGGAATCAGCCAGGCGTTCTCCAGGAACCAGCCAGATGACAGGGTTTTGAGGGCTTCAGATGCAGCAAACATGGTTAACCCTTCATCTCCGACAAGTCATCAAGTGAAATCGTTCGTCGGTTACGGAAGATCAAGAGCACGAGACCAAGACCAACGCCAACTTCTGCAGCGGCGATCGCAATGATGTACAACGCAAACGTGTGTCCATCAGCACTGCCATTGCGCAAGGCGAAGGCAACAAAGTTGAGATTCACTGCATTGAGAATCAGTTCGATTGACATCAGTACCAAGACCGCGTTTTTGCGTGCAATGACGCCATAGACACCGATACAAAACAGCAAGGCAGAGAGGAAAAGAAACTGATTGACAAGCATGACGTCAGTCCTTCCTTGCCAACACGATTGCGCCAATTACTGCTGCAAGAAGAACAAAGGACAACGCCCAGAATGGAAGCAGATACGGTCCGAATATCTGATCCGAAATCTGTTGCGTATTGATCAACGAACTATCGGTAGGCAATTCCTCGGTTCCAAATGAATCGGCAAGCGCCAAAGACATCGCTGCAAACAACACCATTGCGACTGGAATTCCGAGCTTGGCGTAACTGTTGTTCAGTCCGCTATCGGTTCCAATTCGTGAACGTGTGAGCATGGTTCCGAACAGAAACAGCACCATTACGGCACCGATATACACGAGTACTTGAGTGACTGCAATAAATTCGGCAGCCAGCAAGATGTATTGGGCGGCAGCGCCTGAAAGCACCACCACCAACCACAATGCGGC
>LIAZ01000196.1 GCA_001438985.1 Acidimicrobium sp. BACL17 MAG-120823-bin42
GACCCACGCCTTAGGTCGAGCACTCGCTGAGAGACCTGATGAAAAGTCCCATTCGACTCAATTTTCTAAAAAATCGCGCGATAATTTTTGTGACCCTGGGACTCCATGCTCTTGCAGCATTGCTTGCGCCGTATCTGGGGTTATCTTCAACTGACGCGCAGGATTCCACCGCTTTATTGCAAGGCCCGTCACTGAATCACTGGTTTGGTACGGATGCCTTGGGTCGTGATGTTTTTAGTCGGTTATTGCATGGCGGTCGACCATCCTTGGTGATTGCGTTTGCCGCAACAGCAATTTCGTGTCTTATCGGTATCGTCATTGGTTCGTTAGCGGCTTTGGCCGGTGGATGGATTGACGACGCACTTTCGCGAGTGGTTGACTTTATGCTCGCTTTACCAACCTTGATTCTGCTGTTGTTGATTTCAAGCTTCTTTGGACAAGATCCACTTATTCTGAGCTTGGCGCTTGGCTTGATGTATGCATCTCCCATTGCTCGTGTGGCGCGCAGTGCAACCCAAACTTTGTTGGCACGCGACTTCGTGCGTGTTGCGCGGTTACAAGGTGGAAGTCGAATCAGCATCCTGTTCGGTGAAGTGTTGCCGAATGTTTGGCGAGTGATGTTCACCGAAGTCGCGATGCAATTCACCTGGATTCTTTTGGCCTTCAGTTCCCTTTCTTTTTTAGGATTAGGCGCAAGTCCGCCGACACCCGAATGGGGATTGATGATCGCTGAATCGCGCTCGTACATGACCCTAAATCCACTATTGGTAATTGCTCCGATCATGATGCTGGCGTCACTCGTTTTGGCTATTCAAGCATTGGTTGATCACAAGTGAACATGGCTACGCCACTTACGCAAACTCGAGCAGTGGATTTCAGAAATGTCACAGTACGTGTGAAAGTAAAAGATTCATTGACTCAGCCAATCCTTGAAGCAATTGACTTACAACTTGAAAAGGGGGAAACACTCGGCATTGTCGGTGGCTCGGGTAGCGGAAAATCCACGTTGCTGCGACTTGCAGCGGGTGTGCTCGCACCGGGTTTGGTGCTCGACCAAGGCGAGATCACAACAATCGGCACTAATTTGCTTGACGCATCACCAGCCGAGAGAGAAGCATTTTATGGAAGTGTTGTTGCGCTTGTTGCACAGTCAATTGGTGAGTCTCTAACACCACATCTGACAGTTCTCAGTCATTTTCGAGATACCAACTCTGGTGAGATCGCCAACGATCAGGTGCTCGAGTCCCTTACTGAGGTGGGACTTGGTGGTGAAAAGTATCTACATCGCTACCCACACCAACTTTCTGGTGGTGAACGTCAAAGGGTGCTTCTTGCATTGGCTCTAGTCAGATCACCGCAGTTGTTGTTGCTCGACGAGCCGACATCGGCTCTTGATGTGAGTATCGGTTCTGAGGTTTTGGCGACGATTAATCGGCTGCAACGCGCGCGCGGCTTTGCATTGATATGTGTGAGTCACGATCTTGGAGTCGTCAGCCAGATTTCGAAGCGCATCGCCGTAATGAATCAGGGAAGAATTGTTGAATTCGGACAAACTTCGCAGGTTTTGCGTTCGCCATCACATGAATACACAAAAGCACTCGTCGGTTCGATGCCGAAACTTGACCAGAGATACCGTGAAGCAAATTTGCAAAACAACGAAACGGTTCTCGTGTGCCGTGGATTGAGCATTGTTCGTGGTCAAAAGACTAAGGCAATCGACTCACTTGATTTAGAGATCAAGCGTGGCGAAGTCATTGGAATTATCGGCGAGTCGGGTAGTGGGAAGTCAAGTTTGATGTCAGCGATATGCGGGCTTGTGTCGGTAACAAGTGGTTCATTGCAAGATGGCGATGGTTATGACTTGTCAACAGCACTGCAATTGCGTCCGAGCGAAGTTTTATCTTCGATTCAGATGGTTTTTCAAAACCCTGACGACTCACTGAACCCGATGCGCACGGTTGCTCAGTCACTTTCGCGATATACCAAGACAACGAAAGATGAAATGTCCTCCGCGTTGCTAT
>LIAZ01000197.1 GCA_001438985.1 Acidimicrobium sp. BACL17 MAG-120823-bin42
CAGCCTTCTGGGAAGTGGCGGTCGTAACAGATGTACACGCCAACTTTGCCCACTGCAGTGTCGAACACTGGGTAGCCATGGGTTCCCGGTGTGAAGTAATACTTTTCCCAAAACCCAGGCACCTGCGGGATGTGCTGTTTACGGTACTTGCCCAAATAACGGCCATCGGCATCAATCACTGCTGCGGTGTTGTAGTACAAACCAGGCTGCACAATTTCGTACATTGGCAACACGAGCACCATGTTCAATTCTTTTGCCAAAGCCTGAAAGCGCTTAGTTGTTGGACCGTCTGGAATTGGCTCGGTGTATGAGAAATACTTCGGATCTTGTTCTTGGCAGAAGTATGGTCCGTAAAACAATTCTTGGAAGCACATGATCTGTGCTCCCTGCTTTGCGGCTTCACGGGCTGCAGCCTCGTGCTTATCGATCATCGACTCTTTGTCGCCCGTCCAATCGGTCTGCAACAATGCCGCTTTAACGATTCTTGCCATGGTGGCTCTCCCCTTTGAATGCCGCTGTAAGAAAGATCAGGCTAGTTGCCTCACCCCTCGGCGGTAAAGCCCTCAGGGGGTGACGTTACCTATAAGGAAACTGTTGCGCGTCGGGCTGGCAGAAACTTCAGAGCAAACAATGCGCCGAGCAGCGCTACGCCAGCGCCCGTGAAGCAGGCCGTATGGAACCCATGCATAAAGGCATCGCTGACGGCTTGACCTACTGCCGCCGCGGCTTCCGGGGTGGGCGACATTTCGGCCACGGCAAACCCTGCACCCGCAGACTCCTTGGCCAACGCCACGGTTTCGGCAGGCATGTTGAATTGGCAAGCAGTTCGCCAAGTTTTGGCCCATATAACGAGGCGAATACCGAACCGCTGATTGCTACGCCGAGCGTGCCACCAACCTCTCGACTGACGTCGTTGACTGCCGAACCGATGCCTGCTTTTTCACGTGGCAACTCACCCATCACTGCATCCGTGGCAGGTGATGTAACAAGTGCAAGTCCGTTGGCGAGGAACAACATGCTGATAATGACTGGCCCGAAGTATGCCGTGTCTGCTTCTGCAGTGCCAATGATGAACAGACCGATCGCCATGTTGGTGAGACCAATGGAAACAATTCGCTTTGTTCCAAATTTCAATGCCAATCGCGCAGCGATCGGTGCCGTTACACCTGCACCGAGTGCAAACGGCAATGTATGCACGCCTGCCGACAACGTGCTGTAGCCACGAACAAACTGGAAGTACTGCGTTACCAAGAATGTGAATCCGAATAATACGAAAAATGCAATTCCTATTGCTCCTGTTGCTGCAGAGAGTCGTGCGTTTCGAAACACGCGAACATCAAGCAATGGTTCGCTCGTTGAGAGTTCACGTTTGACAAATGCAAAGAGCAAAACAAGCGCGCCAGCAAATGATGCAAGAGTTTCAACACTCGTCCATCCGCGATGCGGCCCTTCAATCACGGTGTACACCAATAAACCGACCATGGCGATTGACAAACCGAGGCCAGGGAAATCGAGTCCATGTGGGTTCGGATCTTTTGATGTTGGAATAAACAGCGCGCCTAGGGTGAGCGCGATGATCACGATGGGAACGTTGACCAAGAACACCGATCCCCAATAGAAATGTTCAAGCAGGAATCCACCAGTAACTGGTCCGAACGCAACTGCCATTCCCGAAACTGCTGACCACACTCCGATTGCTTTTGCGCGCTCCACCGGGTCGCGAAACACATCGATCAAGATTGCAAGCGTTGCAGGAAAGACTGCCGCTGCACCGATACCCATTGCACCGCGAGCAAGGATCAAACTTGTTGTCGTCGTTGCAAACGACGCCCACACGGAGCACGCCATAAACGCGACAAGGCCAACTTGCATTGCACCTTTACGCCCAAAGCGATCACCAAGACCACCAAATGCCAACAGCAAACACGAGAACACCAGCGCGTACGAGTCAACGATCCACTGCAGACCACTGGTTGATGCGCCAAGTTCGCGCGACAACGTAGGAAGTG
>LIAZ01000198.1 GCA_001438985.1 Acidimicrobium sp. BACL17 MAG-120823-bin42
ACTTGAGTCTGCTCATTCGGTTGTGGTCGATGCGGCACTTGCTGGCACAACTGCCCGATTTCTTACAGCCGTTGCAGCTTTGCGTCACGGTGAAACGGTAATCACTGGGCAAGATGCATTGCGGAATCGCCCAATGCATGACTTGCATCAAGCTTTGGTTGATCTTGGTGCTGTTGTTGCTCCGCTGAATGGCGTAGGTCGGTTGCCGGTGTCAATACGACGCGGGCCACAGATCACTGATTCAGTTGCCATCCCTGGCTCGGTCTCGAGCCAGTTCACCTCGGGGCTGATGTTGATCGCCCCACGACTTCCACATGGACTCGGCATCGCAATCGAAGGATCTAGCGTTTCTGAGTCATATGTTGCAATGACTCAGGGAGTGCAGAAGGCGTTCGGCGTAGTGGCTAGTGAAATGTCTCGTGGCCACTACCGATATTCCCCGGGACGTTATGTTGGGTGTCGATACGACGTTGAACCTGATGCATCATCTGCTTCGTATCCATTTGCTGCGGCGGCAATCGCTGGCGGTACGGTGAGCGTCTCGGGACTCGGAAGATCCGGGCTACAAGGCGATAGTGCCTTCGCAGAAGTGCTTGCCCGTATGGGGTGCGTCATCAGGCGCGATGAAACGGACGTGTCTGTCACTCGAGATCTTGATCAACCACTTGAGGGAATTGACATTGATATGGGCGATATGTCGGATTTGGTTCCGACACTTGCTGTTGTTGCAACGCAGGCGGTTTCTCCAACGGTGATCAGAGGTGTTGGTTTTATCCGCAATAAGGAAAGTGATCGAATCGGCGATTTGGCACATGAATTGAGATCCCTTGGCGCCGATGTGGAAGAACGTGACGACGGGATGAAGATTAAGCCGTCTGCTTTGCACGGTGCGATAGTGCAGACCCACCACGATCATCGCCTCGCAATGTCGCTAGCGCTTCTCGGGTTAGTCATTTCGGATGTGGCTATTGCCGACCCAGACGTTGTATCCAAAAGTTGGCCCGAGTATTGGCAGATGTTGGATACGTTGCAATGACATCTCTTCGAGATGATGGAATTGACGTGGCGCTCGACACTCGGTTGAGCAATAAACACCCACGGTTTGAAGAAATTATGCTGAGGCACCGCGGGGCGATTGATCGCGGTGAACCCAGCTACAAGGATCCCGCTTCGGGACTGACGGTAATGACCGCACGTTTTCTTGCCGATCGTGGCTATTGCTGTTTGAGTGGCTGTCGTCACTGCCCGTTCGTTCAGGAGAGATGAACTAGATTGTTGCCCATCAGTCGCCAATAGCGAGGGAGCCATTTTGAGCGAGAAGCGTGAAATCATGTCGTGGGAAGTATTCGGAGTAGCGAGTCGTGAGCTTGCAGTCCAAGTTGCTCAAAGTGGCTACGAACCCGACATCATTTTGGCGATCGCACGCGGAGGTTTGCTCTCGGCTGGTGCACTCGGTTATGCATTGTCCGTGAAGAACACGTACACGATGAACGTTGAGTTTTACACCGGTGTGAACGAGCGTCTTGCGGTGCCGATGATTCTGCCGCCGGTTCCTAGCCTGGTCGATTTGAAAGATTCCAAGGTACTCATTGTTGACGATGTTGCCGATACGGGACACACGCTGAAGCATGTACTCGAATTCTGCAAAGGTCAGCTCGCCGATACACGACTTGCCGTGTTGTACGAGAAGTCACAGTCCATCGTCAAATGCGATTATGTGTGGAAGTACACCGATGAATGGATCAACTTCCCGTGGAGCGATAAAGATCCCGTTGCACAACGCAAATGGAGCGTCAAAGACGCGTGATCGCTATCCCTGGTAACTGATATCAGGGTCGAGGAAACCGTTGTTCACAATGTTGGCCGCAGTGATATCTGCGATCTCAAGTCCTTGTTGACGGAGAATTGGAGTTGCCTTGCCCAGGAAGTCGTTAACACGACTTTCCTCGAGATCTCCAAATAATGGCGTATCGCCGTTGTCAATGATGTTGAGTGCTTGCAATTGAGCAACACAGTTC
>LIAZ01000199.1 GCA_001438985.1 Acidimicrobium sp. BACL17 MAG-120823-bin42
TGGTGTCGAAATGCATGTTGATCCATCGGATCTGTCGCAGTCGCGCATTCATCAGCAAGTTGAGAATGGTATTTCTGTCCGTATGGCGGTGTTGTTTGATTTACTCGCACGTGATGGTGAGTTGCAGCAATTACATGAGGAGGTATCGGCATGAGTGTGGCAATCCGTAACGCCCTAGTAGTGACAAAGCGTGGTGAAGAACGTCTTGACATAAAGATTGCACAAGGTGTGATCGCCGAGATGGGCACATCAGTCGGACCGGCGGACAGCGAACTCGATGGAACGAATTGTCATGTGCTTCCTGGATTCGTCGACCTCCATGCGCATTTGCGTGAACCAGGCAAGGAAGATAGCGAAACGATTGAGACGGGTAGTCGGGCTGGTGCACGTGGTGGCTATACCGCACTGGTTGCGATGCCAAACACCAATCCTGCTCAGGACTCGGTGCCCGTGATCGAGTTTGTTCGCCTGCAAGGCGAGCGTGCGGGATTGCTTGAAGTGGTTCCGAGTGGATGCATCACCGTTGGACGTGCAGGTACAGCATTGTCGCCAATGGCGGAACTTGCGCGCGCTGGTGTGCAGATCTTCACCGATGACGGCTCTGGCGTGCAAGATCCAGCCCTGATGCGTCGGGCAATGGAGTATTCGCGCGAACTGGGCATCACATTGGCCCAACACTGCGAGGTTTCCTCACTGACGGTTGGCGCTGTAATGAACGAGTGTTCATGCTCAAGTGATTTGGGCGTTCCTGGTTGGCCAGCATTGGCTGAAGAGCTGATGGTGCATCGCGACATTGAGCTTGCAAAATTAACCGGCGCACGGGTTCACTTTCTACATCTTTCGACTGCGGGCAGTGTTCACCTGGTACGTCAAGCCAAGGCACTGGGCCTGCCGATTACAGCAGAAGTAACACCGCATCACCTCGGTGTCGAAATGCACGTTGATCCATCGGATCTGTCGCAGTCGCGCATTCATCAGCAAGTTGAGAATGGTATTTCTGTCCGTATGGCGGTGTTGTTTGATTTACTCGCACGTGATGGTGAGTTGCAGCAATTACATGAGGAGGTATCGGCATGAGTGTGGCAATCCGTAACGCCCTAGTAGTGACAAAGCGTGGTGAAGAACGTCTTGACATAAAGATTGCACAAGGTGTGATCGCCGAGATGGGCACATCAGTCGGACCGGCGGACAGCGAACTCGATGGAACGAATTGTCATGTGCTTCCTGGATTCGTCGACCTCCATGCGCATTTGCGTGAACCAGGCAAGGAAGATAGCGAAACGATTGAGACGGGTAGTCGGGCTGGTGCACGTGGTGGCTATACCGCACTGGTTGCGATGCCAAACACCAATCCTGCTCAGGACTCGGTGCCCGTGATCGAGTTTGTTCGCATGCAAGGCGAGCGTGCGGGATTGCTTGAAGTGGTTCCGAGTGGATGCATCACCGTTGGACGTGCAGGTACAGCATTGTCGCCAATGGCGGAACTTGCGCGCGCTGGTGTGCAGATCTTCACCGATGACGGCTCTGGCGTGCAAGATCCAGCCCTGATGCGTCGGGCAATGGAGTATTCGCGCGAACTGGGCATCACATTGGCCCAACACTGCGAGGTTTCCTCACTGACGGTTGGTGCTGTAATGAACGAGTGTTCATGCTCAAGTGATTTGGGCGTTCCTGGTTGGCCAGCATTGGCTGAAGAGCTGATGGTGCATCGCGACATTGAGCTTGCAAAATTAACCGGCGCACGGGTTCACTTTCTTCATCTTTCGACTGCGGGCAGTGTTCACCTGGTACGTCAAGCCAAAGCACTGGGCCTGCCGATTACAGCAGAAGTAACACCGCATCACCTTTCCCTAACAGAGGAGTTGTTGCGTTCATTTGATTCGGTATACAAGGTGAACCCTCCGCTTCGATCTGTGGCAGACATTGAAGCGCTTAAGGCGGGTTTGCTCGATGGCACGATTGATGCAATAGCGACAGACCATGCCCCTCACGTACGGCGTGAC
>LIAZ01000200.1 GCA_001438985.1 Acidimicrobium sp. BACL17 MAG-120823-bin42
CATCAATATTTTCACCGAAGTAGTAATTGCCCCTGAGTTCACACCTAGTGCGTTGACGCTGTTGCACACCAAAAAGAACATGCGCATTATTGCCGCCGAGCAACCAAGTGGCGGACACCTCCACATGCGTTCTATCGATGGCGGGATGCTCGTCCAAGAAGTAGATGTTGTCGAAACCCCAGTTGAGACATGGCAAGTAGTAACAACTACTGCCCCAACCGAAGAGCAACTTGCCGATGCAGTGGTTGCTTGGGTTGCATGCGCTTCGGTCTCCTCGAACGCCATCACACTTGTTCGCAATGGTCAGACCGTTGGCATTGGTGGAGGCCAGCAAAACCGTGTTGATGCTGCCCGCCTTGCCTGTGAACGTGCTGGTGATCGAGCACATGGTGCAGTTGCAGCAAGTGATGCGTTCTTTCCATTTCGTGACGGACCAGATCTACTTGCCCAGCATGGCGTATCGGTCATCGTGCAACCAGGTGGGAGTCAGCGCGACGAAGAAGTAATTTCTGCTGCAAACGAACATGGCATGGTCATGATCTTCACGGGCACACGACACTTCCGACATTGAACATTTTGTAAAGCATGTGACCACCAGCGGTTTACTTTTTGTTCAATCCAAGGTTGGGAAAATGCAATGACTACTAATGTCGCGCTGTGGGAGGAGGTGTGGGCTCAACTTTGTCGTCCCAACACCTGTGTGTCACTTCTCAAGGCACTGATCCGCGAGCTTCTGCCCTACTGCAATCAGCACATGATTTGGGCATTACCAGCCTCACCCAAGTCGACGTTGCCGACTTAGTTTTCTTTCGCGGCAACATTGACGCCAACACCAAACAACTGATCGAATCATTACTTGTCGACTCACTCTTGCAATCGGGCGAGTGGAATGTTGGTGTAGGCACCCACCAACATGTTGTAGAAACCGCGCTGCACCCTGGCGTTACCGACTCCACCACCGATGAACTGATACGTATCAGTCAGCGAATGGATTTACCGATCGATGGGGTGGCCAGTGGCAAACGCTTCACTGTGTACGGCAACATTTCCACGAGCGACCTCAATCGCTTAATCGCAGCGCTGCTTGCGAACCCCATCATCGAACGGTGGAGTGTTGACTCACCCATTGAGCCACTCTTCATCGACACCCAGGCAACCCCAATCGTCAACGTGCACCGCGTACCAATTGATGCAAACACGACCCCAGAACAACTCGCCGCTATCAATAAACAACGTGGCCTCGCACTCGACCCTGAAGAGATGATCGCCGTTCGCGAACACTTTGCTCAGCGGGGTGTCCACCCCACCGATGTGGAACTTGAAACCATCGCGCAAACATGGAGCGAGCACTGCGCTCACAAGACGTTTCGTGCAATCATCACCACAGATGGCGGAGTCACTCGCCCATCGTTGATCAATCAATTGCGCGAAAGCACCGAAACAATTGCGGCTCCCTATGTGGTGAGCTCGTTTGTTGGCAACGCTGGAATCATCAGTTTCACGCCTGGCCGCACCCTGGCGTTGAAATGCGAAACACATAATCACCCAAGTGCGATTGAACCCTTCGGTGGGGCCAACACCGGAGTAGGTGGTGTTATTCGCGACATCATGGGCGCTCAACATACGCCCATTGCGTGCACCAACATCTTGTGTTTTGGCCCACCTGATACCGACCCACTGACATTGCCACAAGGTGTGTTTCCACCGCGACGCACTCGCGACGGAGTAATTGACGGCATTGCCGATTACGGAAACAAAATTGGACTTCCCACAGTTGCGGGCGCCGTGTTGTACGACCCCGGATACACCGCAAACCCACTGGTGTACGCAGGCTGTATTGGTTCATCAACCACATTTGTTGATCAAGTTGCACCACATCCCCGCGATCGCATTGTTGTCTTAGGTGGTCGCACGGGTCGCGATGGGCTTCGTGGTGCAACGTTTTCATCGATGACGATGGATGCAACCACGGGCGATGTCTCGGGAGCGAG
>LIAZ01000201.1 GCA_001438985.1 Acidimicrobium sp. BACL17 MAG-120823-bin42
ATCGCATATTGGTATTCGCGCGCTAATGCGGTCATCTAGGCAGTAGCCCACATCTCGAAATCTGTGACAGTGGAGCGGGTGACGGGAATCGAACCCGCATAGCCAGCTTGGAAGGCTGGAACTCTAGCCATTGAGCTACACCCGCGAATTGCGGAAACCTTATGTTACAGCCTCTTTCGGGGGATTGGCTAGCCAGTAGCGCAAAGGGAATGGGTGCGAAAATTGGTGCTCTGCACCTATGGTGGAGGTGTATGCGTAGTACGAAAATTGTCGCCACAGTTGGTCCTGCATCGCGCGACGCGGAGATGTTGCGTGGGTTGGAAGAAGCGGGCGTAGATACGTTCCGGATTAATTGTTCGTACCTCGAGTCGCATGAAGTTTTGGAGTTGATTCACCACATTCGCGAGACCACGCCAAATGTTGGAGTTCTTGTTGATGTTCAAGGACCAAAATTGCGCACGGGCGAAGTGCCGTACACCTTTGTCGAGGGGACCGAGATCGAACTCACCTCGGAGATGTTCGGATTTGATTTGCACGAGATCGGTATTCAGTCAGGTGAACGCGTATTAGTGGCCGATGGTCAGATTGAATTGTGGATTACATCAATTCGTGGTGGAGATATTTCGGCTCGAGTGTTGGTGGGTGGCGAATGTGCACCGCATCGGGGCGTGAACTTTCCCGATACCGATGTAAAAGTTTCTGCGTTGAATGAAAAAGATTATGGTGACATTGCAGCGGCCAAGCAGGGTGGTGCCGAATGGATTGCGCTGTCATTTGTTCGTGATGCAGCAATCATCGAAGAAGTGCGCAACATCGTGGGTGATGAACCGCGAATCATTGCCAAGATTGAGCGACGTCAGGCGTTGATGAATTTAGATGCCATCACCCGTGCAGCCGATGGAGTGATGGCTGCACGTGGCGATTTGGGTGCAGAGTTGTCATTTGAAGAAGTGCCCAACATGCAGCAGCGCATTGCCGAAGTGGCAATGATTGAAGGCAAGGTATCAATCTGTGCAACAGAAATGTTGGAGTCGATGCGCACCAGCCACCGACCAACGCGAGCCGAAGTTGCCGACGTTGCCGGTGCCGTGCGGCAAGGTTTTGGCGCCGTGATGTTGTCGGCCGAAACGGCCACAGGATACGACCCGATTAATGCGGTTACAGCCATGGCGCGAATTTGTGAGGCGAATGAAAATCATGGTGGGCACAAAGCGTTTGCTGATGCACACCCAACCGAATCGGCGGTAGGCGCAGCAACTGCTGCACTTGCTCAACGCACGGGGGCGGCCAGCATCATTGCATTGACCTACTCGGGGTTTTCAAGTGAGATTCTGTCGGCATGCCGGCCGAGTGCACAGATCATTGCGGCCACGCCATCGCATGATGTGGCTCGCAGGTTGCGGTTGTATTGGGGTGTAACTCCGTTGGTGTGTCCACGAGATAGCAATATGACCAAGGCGGTAGACGACGCCTTCGAGGCTTCAGTGGATGAAGGTTTAGTGCAGTCCAATGAACTTGTGGTGGTGTGTGCTTCGCGTGAGAACATGCGTTCTACAGCCGACACCATCTGGGTGCATAACGCCTAGCGTTGCGCTTGTAGTGCAATTGGCTCAAGGGTTAGGGTTTCACGTATGACTGTGGAGCGCGTTGATGTAGTGGTGGTGGGTGCTGGGCTATCGGGAATTGGCGCTGGGTATCACTTACAAACCATGAGCCCCGATCGCAGCTATGTCATTTTAGAAGGCCGTGACGGACTCGGTGGAACATGGGACTTGTTCAAGTATCCCGGCGTGCGGTCCGACAGCGACATGCACACACTTGGGTTCAGTTTTAAACCATGGACCGAAGCAAAGTCGATTGCCGATGGTCCTTCAATCCTTGCATACCTCAAAGAGACGGTTGCACAGTTTGGTATTGATCAACACATTCGTTACGGGCAATTGG
>LIAZ01000202.1 GCA_001438985.1 Acidimicrobium sp. BACL17 MAG-120823-bin42
ATTGGGGTTGCATGGCCGACCAGGCCGAGTATCCCCCGATGAGATCGCTGACATCGGCAAAACCGTGAGACCTCAGCAGGCTGGCTGCAATTGACGATCGATAGCCACCCGCACAAAACACCACCACCGGTTGCTGATTATCGATTTCGGCGAGTCGCTTAAGTAGCGATGGAAGACTGATGTGTCGAGCACCTGAGATACTGCCGAGTTCCACCTCGCCAGGATTGCGGATGTCAACCAAAGCCAGGTTTGGAATGGTGTTAATTCGTTCGTTGAATGCATCGACCGAGAGCCGAGACATGCGCTCTACGTGATCAGGATTTTCAACAAACGTCTTTACTGGGTCATTCAATGCGCCAAGGACATTGTCAAAGCCAATACGTGCAAGACGCATCTTTGCTTCAGCATCGGTTCCTGGTTCACCAATCAACACGATCGGGGTGCCGGGTTCCATCACTTCACCGACATACTCAGCAAATCTTCCGGAAAGACCCACGTTGATTGAACCACGCAAGTGGCCCGCTGCAAACGACATATCGTCTCGAGAGTCGATGACCACTGCACCTTTTGACTGAGCTTGCAACACTTCGGCGAGACTCATCATATTTATTTCTTCGGCGCCATCGAAAAGTTCGTACGCCTGACGATTCTTAGTTGCTGCGAACAAGAAATACAAAGGCGCAACAGATTGACCTTGAGTGACCGCCTCAACGAATTGCTCCACCTTCATTGGCGCCAACGCATAGTTGGTTTTGCGTTGTTCGCCAATAGTAGAAACAGTTTCTGTTGACAAGTTTTTACCGCATGATGAACCCGCACCGTGGGCTGGATACACCTTTGTTGTGTCAGGAAGCAACATCAACTTGGTGTGCAACGAATCGTACAACTGGTAAGCCAAATCATCTGCTGTAAACCCAACAGAGGAAAGCAAGTCTGGGCGACCAACATCACCAATGAACAAGGTGTCTCCGGTGAGCACTGCATATGGTTCGCTCCCTGGACCCTCAGGACGCACAACAACACATATTGACTCTGGCGTATGCCCCGGCGTTTCCAATACTTCAAGATCGACGCGACCTAGCGAATGGTGTTCGCTGTGTTTCATTGTGCGTATAGGAAAATCAACTCGTCCCGCTGCTGCATTGCCATACACAATCTCTGCGCCAACCTTGGTTGCAAGTTCAAGGTGCCCCGACAAAAAGTCCGCATGGAAATGGGTTTCGTAGACAGACGTGATTGTTAGACCTTCTGCGTTTGCATCTTCGATGTATTGATCAACGTCACGCTGTGGGTCGACAACGATTGCTTTGCCAGTGGAGCGATCACCCACGAGATAGCTGGCGTGCGAAAGACACTGGAGGTAATACTGCCGAAAGAACATGTTTGCATTTTCCATGACATTAGGATACCCTATGGGGTATGTGCAGACAAGTTGAATGTAGAACATGTAAAAAGGCCAGTTGGGCAGGCTGTGGCGCCCACATTGCGCAAGTGCTCGGTCACCTTCCACAATCGCAGCGTTGCCAATGCGGGTCAGGCTCAAAAGCTTCAGCCCCATCAGGCACCAAAAAGAAGTGGTTCAGCCGTGGAAATTAATGAAGAGGTTCAAGCAGATCTTGCACTCCGCCTTCGCCGTATCGAGGGCCAAATTCGTGGCATCCAAGCAATGCTTGAAGAAAACCGTGAGTGCCGCGACATCGTCACTCAAATCGCTGCTGCATCAAAAGCCTTGGATCAAGTGGGATTCAAAATGCTTGCGTCAGGTCTATCTTCGTGCCTTGAGGATCCAAAGAAATCTGCAAAACAGGGATACACCATTTCTGAGGTTGAAAAGCTGTTCCTCAAACTGGCTTAGTCGCTACTCGTTTACCGCTGGTTCTGGTTCTGGTCTGCCAACGTCATCAACATTCGCTACACAGAAAA
>LIAZ01000203.1 GCA_001438985.1 Acidimicrobium sp. BACL17 MAG-120823-bin42
GCTTGTGCCCATGCGTCCGACGCGGTGGGCACGATCGTTGCTCCAGCGGCAACAAAGTGGGAGTCGGGTATGGAGGCAGCATCGCCGGCACCGGTTTCGACAAAAACATTGATGCCCAGTCGTTCGAATTCGCGAACCCCATCAGGTGTAATCGACACCCGGCCTTCCATGGTCTTTACTTCCTTGGGGACACCTACTGTTGTGATTGCTTGAGCGCCATTGCTTTGAGCCATGTTCTATGTCTAGCCGAATGGGTAGTCTTGTGTCATGAAATCGTTCAATAACTACATCAATGGCAAAGAAGTTCCAGCGCGTGATGGTCGTACCACTCCTGTGATCGATCCTGTGACGGGTCAGCAGTATGCGACCGCAGCCTTGTCTGGTGCTCCCGATGTTGACGATGCGATGCAAGCCGCTGCAAAGGCTGCCGAGTCTTGGAAGAACACCACTCCAGCAGTGCGTCAAAAGGCAATTAATGACATTGCTGACGTGATGGAAAAGAACATGACCGAGTTGATCGAGGCTGAAATTGAAAACACGGGAAAGCCACGGGCAATCACGTTTAGTGAAGAAGTGCCACCGATGATGGATCAGATTCGGTTCTTTGCGGGTGCTGCCCGAATGCTTGAAGGCAAGAGTGCTGCAGAATACGTACCGAACTTCACCTCATATATACGTCGTGAACCAATCGGTGTGTGCGCCCAGGTTGCTCCGTGGAACTATCCACTCATGATGGGTGTATGGAAGTTCATTCCTGCAATCGCTGCTGGAAACACCACTGTGTTGAAGCCAAGCGATACAACGCCAGCATCAACTGCATTGGTTGCCAAGATCATTGGTGACATCCTTCCTCCTGGCGTGCTCAATGTGGTGTGCGGCGATCGCGATACAGGTCGTGCAATGGTTGACCATGATGTTCCCGGAATGGTGTCAGTTACTGGCTCGGTGCGTGCGGGTATGGAAGTTGCTGCAGGAGCGTCAAAGACATTGAAGCGATTGCATCTTGAATTGGGGGGCAAGGCTCCGGTCATTATCTTTGACGATGCAGATGTCGAGCTTGCTGCGCAGACCATCGCCATGACGGGGTACTTCAACGGCGGCCAAGATTGCACTGCGGCAACACGAGTGATTGCCGGGCCAAAGGTCTACGGAGACTTCGTTGCAGCGCTCACCGAAGAGGCAAAGAAGACGAAGACAGGTCGCCCCGATGAGGACGTGTTGTACGGCCCGTTGAACAATGAAATTCATCTTGACAAGGTAGGCGGCTTCCTTGATCGCGTACCCAAGCACGGCAAGGTCAACATCGGTGGAAACAGGATTGGCGGAAGCGGCTTCTTCTTTGAGCCCACTGTGGTCTCCGATTTGCGTCAAGACGACGAAATGATTCAGAACGAAATCTTTGGTCCGGTCATTACCGTCCAGAAGTTCAGCGACGAGGAAGAAGCGTTGAAGTGGGCGAACGGGGTTGAGTTCGCTCTTGCTTCATCCGTTTGGACTCGCGATCTTGGACGTGCAATGCGCATGACCAAGAACCTTGATTTTGGTTGCGTCTGGGTGAACACCCATATTCCGATGGTTGCCGAAATGCCACACGGTGGCTACAAGAAGTCTGGCTACGGCAAGGACCTTTCGATGTATGCCCTCGATGACTACACGCGCATTAAGCACGTGATGATCAACCTCAACAGTTAGTCTTTCCTTTAATGGGGGAAGCGGCAAAAGACGTCATTGTTCTCGATCACATATCGAAGCGTTACGGCGACTTTGTTGCCGTGCACGATGCCAACTTCGCCATTGCGCATGGTGAGTTCTTTGCCATGCTTGGCCCTTCAGGCTGCGGGAAGACAACAACACTAAAAATGATTGCAGGGTTCGAGCAACCAACTGCTGGTCGCGTGATGTTGGATGGTG
>LIAZ01000204.1 GCA_001438985.1 Acidimicrobium sp. BACL17 MAG-120823-bin42
GGCTGCAGAAATGGATGCCACCTGAGCAATTTGTGACTTCGAATCAACTTCTTTTGCCAAGTCGCGGATGCTGGCAACTGCTGCTGCAACGCCTGCTTCGATTCCGCGCTTCAAGCTCATTGGGTTTGCACCGGCAGCAACGTTGCGCAAGCCTTCGTGAACCATTGTCCAGGCAAGCACGGTTGCGGTGGTGGTTCCGTCACCAGCAACATCGTCGGTCTTCTTGGCTACTTCTTTCACCAATTCGGCACCAATGCGCTCGTATGGGTCTTCAAGATCAATTTCTTTGGCAATCGATACACCGTCGTTGGTGATCGTTGGCGCGCCCCACTTTTTGTCGAGCACCACGTTGCGGCCCTTTGGCCCGAGGGTGACACGGACGGCATCGGCCAGCTTGTTCATTCCGGCTTCAAGGCCGCGGCGGGCTTCTTCGTCAAATGCGATCATCTTGGACACGATGTACCTCCAAATAGCAAATAGTCAACAAATACTGCGTTAGCACTCTACCTGTGAGACTGCTAATTCAAACAAGACGTGCTTAGCGAATCTTGCGCAACACCACGTCGGTACGGGTTTCCGTGGCGCCTTCGCGCTGCAGCCACCGCAGTAACGAGTCGAGCCCGGCGGTGCCGTCACACGCCACAGCCAGCGTCACATCCGATTCTCCCGTCACGTGCGCGGCCCACAACACGTCGTCACGCTTCATCACAGCATCGTCAAAGCCTTGGGTGTGAGGCATGCGGGCATCGATCACAGCCTCTAACGAACGGCCCAGTGCTGCCTGATTGACCTCTGCTTTGAATCCGCGAATGACGCCAGCCCTCGTCATTCGTCGGACTCGTTCGGCAACGGCATTTGCCGACAAATGCACTCGGTCGCCAAGCAGTTGCCAAGAGATTCGCCCGTCAGTTTGCAAAATACTGAGGATTTGCTTGTCAATCTTGTCTAGCACCACTGTTTCCATTGCCATATGGCCCATTATGCCAGTAAATCGGCGGTTTCGTCGGTCATTTCACCGCGAAACTGATGCCATGAATAACGAAGCAACCTGGACATGGATCCTGCTGGGATTCGAATTTGTCGGCATTACCGGCATGTGGCTGGTTGGCGCCCGCAAATGGTGGGGCTGGGGAATGGTGTTATGCGGTTCAGCACCGTGGCTGGCATATTCCGTTGTGTTCAACAAGCCCGGCTTCATTGCCATGAGCTGTATCTGGATCACGACTCACAGTCGCAACATGATTGTGTGGCGTCGAAACGCTCAGCAACCGCCTGCAACTGCGGGAATGATCGACACGGTTTCGCCTGCTGGCACTTTGGTGTTCAGCCCATCGAGGTAACGCACATCGTCATCTGACACAAACACGTTGACGAACTTGTGCAGGTTGCCTGCATCGTCAAGCAAGCGGTCGGAAAAACCTGGGTGAAGTGCATTGAGCGCTGCAAGAACTTCTGCGAGCGTGTTGCCTTCAACCGAGACGGTGGAAGCGCCACCTGAAAGTGGACGAAGTGTTGTGGGAATGCGAACGGTTACGGCCATGAAATAAACCCTACCGCCACAGTCGGGAATTCGTTACACCGTGCGCCACGAAACATACTCAGCAAGCGTGATCAGTTCGTCGCGTACCGACTGCGCGAACGGCACGTTGCGCACGGCAGCAATGGCCTCATCGGTGAGGCGAGTGATCACCACTTCAAGTTCGTCTAATGCACCCGTTTCGCGAATCACTTCCTGAACGCGCGCAATGTCTTCAACCGACAAGTCGTGATTGCCAACGCGCTGCAGTTCTTTCAGCTGTGCAGCATTCGCACGTGCAGTCGCTATCGCCATTAACGGCGTTGGTTTGCCCTCGCGTAAATCATCACCCACTGGCTTGCCGGTGATTGCAGTATCGCCAAATGC
>LIAZ01000205.1 GCA_001438985.1 Acidimicrobium sp. BACL17 MAG-120823-bin42
TCGCGACGAGCAATAAAGCGCGTTCCCTCCGTGCATGATTCGAGAAGTGGGCACCACGAGCAAAAGAATCCAGGGCGAATCAGCGGCTCGCGGCCATCGCGTTGAATCTCGACCATCTTGCGGATGCCGTCAACGGTTTTACGTACTGCTGCCTGCAAGACGCCTTCGGTGACATCTTCAACTTCGGCGCGTGCGGTTACGAGTGAATAACTAGCAAGCCGACGCGGTGCTGCTCCGGTGCGCATGGCTTCAACAAGCGCATAGAAACGCAACTCTTCACGATGATTGAGTTGCACGCGACCCGACTTGATGTCGATGATGACCTTTGAGCCAACAGCACCAAGTGTGAGGTCGGCGCGTGTGCTGAGGTTGATGCGTTGCTCGAACATTTCGTACCGTGCAGAGCTTTCGAGCACAGGTCGCCAGGCTGCTTTCAGCGGAGGGAAGCATTCGTCGAACTTGGTGTACAGATCGATTGCCGAACTGCGTAATTGTGCGCGATCGCCAGCAGGCAGATTGTCGATAAATGGGCCAGCACTTTCGCGCTCGTCATGCGCGAGTTGTGCCAGTGCCTCATCCACCACGTCGGCAGGAACGATGACTCCACGCCAGTTGAGCCCGAGTTCGACTGCTTTATGCAGCACGGTGCCTTTCACGTTGCCGAGTGTCCATTCGAACCCGTGCAGTCCGGCCAAGTGGTTGGCCTCGCATCCGTGCACCGTGGTGAGCTTGTGCTTGCTTACCCATAAGGCGTTTTCGGGTGTGAGTCGAGATGCGATGTCGGTGAGCCCATCATGAAGCTGCTGGCGAATGTCGTCGATGATCTCGCGGGGGATGGGCACCCAGTCGGGTTCTTTGCCAAGTGCATCAAGAACTGCTTGTTGCATGGCATTGAAGGGCGCTTCAGACACATGGTCACTCTGTCACATGGGTGTGTCATGCTGACGCCATGACCGCTTCAACCACCATGCAATTTGCCGCAGTAGCGCGCCTGATTGCTAACGAAGTGCAGCGGTTTGGGCTACTTGCCCCGAGTTTTCGTAGCCCGCCTCGAGTTGTCGGGGTCAATCGCACCGTGCGTCGCCGCGAGGGCGGTGGTGTCGTTGCTGTTGCATTGCGAGATCGACCTTTTGTTGCCATCCTTGGCGACATGATCGAAGGTGTTGTTGTTGTCAACCAACTTTCTGCACCCGATTCCGATCACGTGCGCACTGCATTGTGGTCAATTCTGTCTCTCCATGGCTATGTTGCAACACACGAAGTTGATCACAGTACGCACGTGCAACAACCACGTGTTGCATAAGTGCTTCATTGCAACTCAACTACAATCATGAAGTGAATTCCTCGCAGCACATTCGTGTAGAAATCCAGTTTCTACGCGCCGTTGCGGTAACCCTTGTTGTCCTCAGCCACATTCGAATAGGCGCGTTTAGTGGTGGGTTCGTCGGTGTCGACATGTTCTTTGTGGTGTCGGGCTTCGTCATTGGTCTCACCATGATCAGGGAGCAAACCACCACCAGCAAAGTGTCAATTCGCCGATTCTTCGAGCGCAGGTTCTTCCGCATTTTCCCACCGTTGTCATTCATGATCGTGCTCACCTCGGTGTATGCCTACTGGTTCATTCCGTTTACCAAAGCGCAGGACTTCTTCATCCAGCAGGCACGGGCTGCCTTGTTCAGTTACGGAAACTTCTTTTTTATGTTCCGCAAGCTCGACTACTTCGTGCAGTCGGGTGACATCACGTTTTTCCTACACACGTGGTCGCTTGGTGTAGAAGAGCAGTTTTATGTTGCACTACCCATGGTGTTGGGGGTTATTGCCTTGCTTGGTCGTCGACATGTTGGCGAGCGACGCATTGCGTTATGGGCCATTGCCTTCACGGTATTGGG
>LIAZ01000206.1 GCA_001438985.1 Acidimicrobium sp. BACL17 MAG-120823-bin42
ATGAAGAAATTCGATTCCGAACGAATGTGTCCATTGAGATTGCATCGCTCACGCAAAGTCTTGGATTCAACGTTCGCATGGTTGATCGCGAGCGCTACATCATTGATGGCACAAGCAACCCCGAAGTGATCGTTGCACTCACGGGATGGGCGAAAGATCACGATGTGAACATCATTGATATCGCCGCAGGTTCTCGTCGACTTGACGATGTGTTTCGACAACTTACAGGAGGAGCTCAACAATGAAATTGCTCCGCGCCCAACTGGGATCTGAGCTCAGAGTGCTTTTGCGTAATGGCGAGCAATTACTGCTCATCGTTGGTATTCCAGTGCTGTTGTTGACATTTTTCAGCGTTGTCGATTTGCTTCCCACCGGAGACGACACTTCCGTTGACTTCTTGCTGCCTGGAATTATTGCGCTGGCAGTGATGTCGACTGCAATGGTCAGTCTTGGCATTGCCACAGGTTTTGAGCGCTCCTACAACGTGTTAAAGCGTCTAGGCGCCACACCATTGGGGATACCCCGCCTCATCCTGGCCAAAGCGCTATCCGTTGTGGTCATCGAAATCGGCCAACTCATACTGCTCATTGGCGTTGCAATCTCTCTCGGTGCGAATACCGCATCATTGAACGTTGCAACCACATTGATTGCCATAGTCCTTGGCACATTGGTCTTTGCTGGCATCGGGCTGTCGCTTGCCGGCCAGCTTCGAGGTGAGGTTAATTTGGCAGCACAAAACGGGCTGTACCTCGTCCTATTGCTACTCGGAGGCATCATGTTTCCGCTTGCCGAGCTTCCGAGCGCCCTTCAGACAATGGCACGTATTTTGCCGTCCGGGGCTCTTGCCGACGTCCTTCGCGAGTCCATCACGGGTGCTGGGATTGCTCCAGGCTCATCATGGGCCGTCTTGCTGGTCTGGGCAGTGGTAGCGCAAATCAGCGCTGCGCGATTCTTTCGCTGGAGCTAGTTACCTACTCGGCTCTTCTGCGGGTGGATTTGCCTCGAACGCCGATGCAACTTCTTCGTACGTCAACACGGGCTCTGGTGGACGTGCATAACCTGCCTCGGCAAAAAACTTACCAATAAAGCGCCTGAAGAAGATGAACACGATAATTGACCATAAGAAAATTGATCCACCAGTTTTCATAATTGCTCCAGCGACTTGCTGATCGGTGGTTACCGATAGTCCCCACACACGCACCGCTATGTCGTAATGCTTATAGACAGCGCCTTCGGCAAATGTCAACCATGCTGCAGGAACAGTTGGCACGACTGACATCAAGAACAGATAGATCGTTTTACCGCCGTAGCTCAGGTGTCGTTGTTTGTCTGGGCCACACACCGAAAACCACATCAATAGAGACGACGTGATTACCAACACATGCAATGCATAATGCAGCGGCCCGTTAGACACACTTTGGTTGACCAGCGCGGGAATATGGGTGATCATGATGACGAGATTGAAAAGCACACCGGCAATCACTGGTTTAGTTAAGAAATTAATGACTCTGCGTGATCGGCTACTCGAAAAGATGAGGTCAAACAACCAGTACGGTGTTGCAAGCAGAACAAGTGGCGGCACAAAGTACGAATACATCATGTGTTGAAACATGTGCACCGAATACAAATATTCTTCTGAGATGTCGTGAATCGGCCAGTCCGATGCCAGCCATAACATCAGCACACCGGCAATAAACGCGCTCAGTTGTTTACGTGTAACCACTTCGCCAGTCGTAACAATACGTGGTCCAATCTTGCGCACCGCATAGGTGTAACTCGCAACTACTGCAACGATTAACACCCACACTTCAATATGTTGCTGAAAGCGCCACGGCTCGGGATTGACTATTGCGAACATTGTTGGTTCGCTCCGTTGTGATCGTGTCT
>LIAZ01000207.1 GCA_001438985.1 Acidimicrobium sp. BACL17 MAG-120823-bin42
ATACCAACGGCGAGAAAGCTCTTTAATCGTGGAAACATCAACAGACCGATAATGCAAGTAATTTTCGATTTCTGGAAGGTACTTGGCAAGAAATCTGCGGTCGGTTCCAATTGAGTTTCCACACAGTGGAATAGTGCGCGCCTCTGGAATGTGCTGGCGAATGAATTCAAGCGTCGCGAGACCCGCCGTTTCCAATGTGGTGGTGCTTGTCTTGATGGCTTCCAGCAAACCCGATTTGGTATGCATGTCAAGCACGACTTTGCTCATGGCGGCCAAGACTTCGTCGCTTTGATGGATAACGAGATCAGGGCCTTCGGCAACAACATTGAGGTCATCATCGGTGATCAATGTGGCAATTTCAACGATGACATCGATTTCTGGGTCTAAGCCAGTCATTTCAAGGTCCATCCACACCAGCACGCCATGCAATCTAGGCGTATTCTCATGCAATGTCTAAAAGTGAAATTGGTGTCCAAATCCAACGCCTAGATCCAGATTTACCGCTGCCTGTTCCTGCGCACGAAGGAGATGCCGGCCTTGATCTGTATGCGCGTGAAGATGCAATCATTCGGGCTCGAGGTGGACGACTGTTAATGCCAACCGGTGTGGCTGTGGCAATTCCACACGGTTATATGGGTTTAGCAGTGCCACGAAGCGGGCTCGCACTCAAGCACGGCATCACCTTGGTGAATACTCCAGGGATTATCGACAGTGGGTATCGGGGTGAATTAAAGGTGGTCATGATCAACACTGATCCCGACAACGATTACGAAATCAAACGTGGTGATCGTGTGGCGCAATTGATCATTTCGCGCTACGACAACGTGACATGGACCGAAGTTGCAGAGTTAACTGGGCTTGATCGTGGTGGCGGGTTTGGCCACTCTGGTCGTTAACTAGCGAGTTGATGGGCCGCGACTCAGCAATACGCCGTCTGATTCGTATCGTTCAATTTCGGACACGGCGATGCCTGCAATGTCATGAAACACCTGACGATTATCTTCGCCACGGTATTTCACTATTCCATGGGTAGAGGTATCTGATCCCGAAAAGTGCCATGGGCTGTTGGGAATTCGCACGGTTGATGTGCCGCGATCGCTCACTTCAACAATTGCATTGCGTTCTGCGGCCCAGTCAGTAGTGGCTACCTCACGCACGCTACGCAAGCGACCAACCGCTAACTGGTTGTTCGCAAGTCGTCGCTCAATTTCATCTGCATCGGGAACGGTGAGCGCCCATGCACGCAGCAAATCCATTAGCTGGTCAAAGTGTTGCAGTCGCTCTGGAATATCAGTGAACCGTGGATCAGTCAATAGATGTGGCTGCTCCATTGCTCCAACGAAGAAATCAAATGTTCCACGTTCTGCGGGATGCCCACTGACCACAACTTGTGAACCGTCGGCAACGGTCAGCACGGGATAGTCGGCAGGTTGAAATGAACGGATAGAACCCGGAGCAACCGGGTGGTCCCACAGTTGATCATGTGCATGCTCATTTACGTACAACATGGTTTCTGCCATGGATACATCGATGTATTGACCAACTCCTGTGTGCTCGCGCTGATACAGCGCAGCAAGAATTGCTGCAGAGGCTTCGATCGCGGTGTACACGTCACCGTGGCTGTGTGGATCATTTGCATGCGCACGACGTTGAGCATCACCCTGATGTTTGGTAATTCCAGCTTCGGCATTAACGACCGGCGCGTATGCGCGACGGTTTTGCCACGGACCAGTTGCGCCATAGCCACTGATTGACGCAACAATCAGACGTGGATTGATGTTCATCATTGCCTCATTGCTGAGGCCAAGTCGATTGAGCACCCCTGGTCGGAAGTTTTCAATGACGACATCACAG
>LIAZ01000208.1 GCA_001438985.1 Acidimicrobium sp. BACL17 MAG-120823-bin42
GACAAAGCCTCGCGCCTCAGCACTCGCCGAAAAGGGTGCCAGTTCTGGAAAGGCCCTTGTGCGTTTGGCAGCAGAGCCAACAATGTGGGTTAACCCATTGCTGCTTACGGTAAACGTGTGTCAAACAGTCCAAGCAACATTGACGGGTATCGTCTCGGGGCGGTTGTTTGGTCCTGCGGGTGTGGCAATTGGTGTTGCGCTGAACGTTGTGGTGTTCTTCGTACTTGCTGAAGCAGTTCCAAAGACGTATGCGTTGCTGAACCCGGTTCGTGGTGCAACGCTTACTGCACGTCCCATTGCCCTTCTCGTGAGGTTCTGGCCATTGCGCGCAGCATCAACAATCTTGATCAAATTGACCAACGTCATCGTTAAAGGTGAGGGGCTAAAGCAAGGCCCATTTATCGGCGAGCAGGAGTTCCTCGGGATAGTCGAGGCCGCAGCGCACGAAAGTGTCATTGAGCATGAAGAACGCGAGCTGATTGAGTCGGTAATTGAATTCGGCGACACCGTGGTGCGCGAAGTGATGGTGCCACGACCAGATGCCGTGTTCATTGATAGCGATCTAACCGTTACTGCAGCCTTGGACAAAGCTGTTGAAGAGGGATTTAGCCGTCTGCCAGTTCTGCGCAAGGATGACGATGACGTTGATGACGTTGTCGGAATTGTCTATGTGAAGGATCTTGTGGTTGCCGAAAGAAGTGGTGGCGGCAGTCAGATCATCACCTCGCTCGTTCGCGAAGTTGTTGTCGTTCCCGAGAACAAACTCGTCGCAGACCTCATGCGCAGTATGCAGGCCAATAAGTACCACATGGTGATGGTTGCAGATGAATACGGAATCATTGTCGGACTTGCAACGCTTGAAGATTGCTTGGAAGAGTTGGTGGGCGAGATCGTCGACGAACACGACGACGAAGATCTTTCATTGCAGCTAATGGGCAATGGCGATTACGTCGTCGTGGGATCGATGCCGATTTCGCGCTTGAACAATGAGTTAGAAATGAAGATTCCTGAGACTGAATACGACACCATTGGCGGTTTCATTTTCGGCATGCTCGGACATGTGCCTGTGCAGGGTGAATGGGTCGAGTTTGATGGTTGGAAGATCAGTACAGAGTTGCTTGATGGTCGAAGAATTCAGCAGGTGAGGATCAGTGCAATAGCTCAGTAACGACTATCGTTCTGCAAATGGACATTTCGTTGCAAGGAAAAGTTGCGCTCATTACGGGTGGGTCTCGTGGTATCGGTTTAGCAATCGCTCAATCATTTGTTCAATCAGGCGCGCAGGTGATGATCACCTCGCGTAAAGAGGATGCGTTGCGTGCGGCTGCTGATGCATGTGGAGGCGACACGGCTTACATTGCAGGAAACGCCGGAGATACCGAGTTTGCAAAGGTGTGTGTCGACAAAACCATTGATCGGTTTGGCAAGATCGATATTTTCGTCAATAACGCAGCGACAAACCCTTACGCAGGTCCAACACTTGATGTCTCGGAAAGTCAGTTCGATAAGACATTTCAAGTCAACCTCAGAGGACCATTGTTTTGGAGTGCGCACGTGTGGCATCAATGGATGATTGATCATCCAGGTGTGATGATCAACATCGCTTCTGTCGGAGGTCTCCGCGCAGAAGGGAGCCTTGGCGTGTACAACCTCACCAAGGCAGCGTTGATTCATCTCACACGTCAACTCGCAGGTGAGCTCGGGTTAACCCGTGTTGTCGGAATTGCACCGGGACTGGTGAAAACTGATTTTGCACAAATGCTGGTCGACAACTATGGCGACTCATTGGCTCAGCGCCTGCCGCGTAAGCGTCTTGGAGAACCACAAGACATTGCCAATCTTGCAAC
>LIAZ01000209.1 GCA_001438985.1 Acidimicrobium sp. BACL17 MAG-120823-bin42
GCACCATTGCATACGTTGGGTCGATGTGCGCGCCAAACGCGCCAGCAAGTCGAATGTCATGCACCTCTGGTGAACCTGCATGCTCGACGAGCAAATCGATACCTGCACGAAGTGCAGCCTTTGCTAACTGAATAGCCCGAATGTCATTTTGCGTGATGAACAACTTCGTGTCACCGTTTTCATACAACAAATATGAAAATGTGCGCTCATCAGCAACCACGCGTGGGGTCTTATCAACCAAGGATCCCTGAACCACTCCGTCTTGGGAAATGATTCCCGCTAAATACATCTCGGCAATGACTTCGATAATTCCCGAACCACACACCCCTGTTACAGGAGTGTCTTGCACCGCTTCGGAAAAGCCTGGCTCATCCGACCACATGTCAATTCCAATTGCCCGAAACCGCGGTTCGAGCGTTACCGGATCGATGCGAACTTTTTCGATTGCACCTGCAGTTGCGCGCTGACCACAACTGAGCTGAGCGCCTTCGAAGGCAGGGCCGGTTGGCGATGACGCAGCAAACTGACGCGTTGTGTCACCAAGCACGATTTCTGCATTGGTTCCAACATCGATGAGCAACTGCATGCTTGAACCGCGATGCGGACCTTCCGAAAGAATTGCAGCCGCAGTATCTGCGCCTACGTGACCAGCAATGCACGGACCAACATAGAACGACGCATTCGGCAAGTGAATATCGAGCTCTACTGCAGCGCCAGTTGTCGCCTCACTCGTGGCCAATACGAATGGCGCTGCCCCAAGTGGAGTCGGATCAATGCCGAGCAAAATGTGATGCATGATGGGGTTGCCAACCATGACCACTTCAAGAATCTTGTCTGTGGTGATATCGGCTTTGTCGGCCAAGTCATGAACTAAGTCATTAATTGCATTTCGAATCACCGTGGTGAGTTCTTTTTCGCCACCTTTATTCATCATCACATACGACACGCGACTCATCAAGTCTTCGCCAAAGCGGATTTGTGGGTTCATCACCCCACTGCTACTCATCACCTCGCCTGTTGTCAGGTCGATTAAGTGTCCCGCAACTGTCGTTGATCCGATGTCGATTGCGATGCCGAAAGTGGTTTCAACAAATCCCGGCCACGCAGCAACGATATTGCCTGCTACTCCTTTAATATCAGAGCGCTTGATCGCGATGGTCGCCCCACCGTCACCTTTGTCTATTGCACGGTTCACTTGCGACAGCGCCTTGTTGCTGATCGTTGGTCGCGAAAGTCCATGTTGCTGTGCAACTGCATCGCGAATGATTTGTGATGCAGTGACATCATCGCCAAGTTCTGAAGGCGTTACCGCAACATAGAACAGACTGAAGGTCGGGTCGATAACAATTACGCCCAGATCCAAATCTTTACGCACAATTTGTCGGTGCACTTGACTCATTGCTGGAACATCAATCACCATGTCGCCACACACTTTGGCCATGCAACCAAGGCGGTTTCCCTCTACAAGTGCGCGCTTACCTTTGTATTTGATCTCGCCTTCCGAACGCTCGCTCAACGAAGACTCGACTGCCTCAATTCCCCACTTCGAGAATGACCCGAAACTGGGCGTGATCTGACACCTTCCACAAATTCCGCGACCACCACACACCGAATCAATATCGGCGCCAAGCTTGCGCGCGGCGTCGAGCACCGTCGTGCCATTCTCTACTACTCCATCAAGACCCGATGGCGTAAAGACAATGCGATGCGAATTGGATGCGGTCATGGGTTGCTATTGCGCCGTACGGCGGCGACGACCTTCACGATCGCCACGTCCACCAGTTGGAGCGTTCGGGTCGCGGTTTGCCTTGATCCACGCAGCACAATCTTGGTCGTT
>LIAZ01000210.1 GCA_001438985.1 Acidimicrobium sp. BACL17 MAG-120823-bin42
GAGCGAAGGACTCCCATGCGTAGTTACTTACTGCGCAGTGCGTGAACGCGATCGAGCGATTGCTCGGCTTCTGCCATCATGGTGCGCACTAAGTCACCGGCATGCACAATGCTCTTGATTGCGCCAACACCTTGTCCGGCAGGCATGAACTCTTGTTCAACATCAACTGTGGTTCCCTCTGGGTAACCCAAGTGGTTGACGCCGGCCTGCATTGAGGCGATTGCTTGCTGTGGAAACCCTTGCAATGTTTCAGGGTGTTCTTCAAACTTGTTTGTCCACGCGTTGCGTACCACTCGACAGGTTTTGCCGGTGTAACTGCGGGTGATCACGGTGCCATCTTCAAGCGTGTCGATCAGTTTTTCTTTGTAGCCATCAACGCCGCGTGCTTCATGTGTGGCAATAAAGCGTGTGCCCACCCACACGCCGTCGGCGCCAAGTGCAAGCGATGCTGCAAGTCCGCGACCATCAAACAAACCACCTGCAGCAACGACCACCATTTTTTCGCCAACAGCATCAACTACTTGTGGCACGAGTGCCATGGTGGCAACGGTGCCGGTGTGTCCGCCACCTTCGGTGCCTTGGGCAACAACAAAGTCGCAACCGCTTTCGTATGCCGCCGTTGCGTGACGAACTTTTCCGCACATCGAACCAACGAGCACGCCGTTTTTGTGCAACTTGTCAATAATGTCGCGTGGTACGCCGAGGCCTGCAACAAACACGCGTGCACCACTCTTAATAATCAGGTCAACATCGCGTTCAAGCGTGTGGGGAAGTGCGGTCAGCAAGTCAACGCCAAATCCCTTGTTGGTCAGTTGCTTTACACCATCAATTTCGGTTTCTAATTCACCACTCTGCATGGTGCTTGCACCAAGTGTGCCAAGCCCGCCTGCTTCGGAAACTGCAGCAACCAAACGGTGATACGACACGCCACCCATTCCCGCAAGCATGATGGGAAATTCAATGTCGAGCATGTCGGTTAAACGAGTACGCATGGCATTAACCGTAGTTCTTAAAGGCACCGTCACGCTTCAAGAACCCTTTGTGCCAACGGCTTGGTGTAAATGCCGCCGCGCGTGGTTCGTCTTCAAACATCCAGCGCACAAAGTTGCGCCGTGTCCATGGGGTAAGGCTGGCAAGGCGAAGCGCGCCGCGGGCGCCAAGGCTGCTCTGCAGAATCTTGCCAAGCGTTGCGCTCATGCGGTGGTCGGCAAACAAATGGTGCTTCACGAGCTTTTCGTAATTGCGTCGGGCAATTGATGCCTCACGGTTTCCGGTGGTGATGATTGCCTTGCCGGCAAGTTGGCCCGACAACAATGCCTGCCCAATGCCTTCGCCCGTCAGTGTGTCGGTTACGCATGCTGCGTCGCCAACAAACAGCACGCGGCCACTGCTGAGCGTTGCTGTGGTGACACGTGCGGGGATAGGCCATGCAGTGTGGCGATCTTCCATTACTGCGGTTACGCCAAGTGCTTCGCGAATGTGTGGGCGCTGCAACAAGTTGGGCCACAGGTCTTTCATTTCTTGCACCGAGTATTTTCCGCCGCGCAAAATGCCAAAGCCAACGTTTGCTCGTCCGCCTTTTAGCGGGAACGACCATGCGTAACCCGGCAGCAAGTCTTTGTCGAACCATACATGCAAGCAATCTTTCGCCGAGCCAGTTACGTTGCTTGCGTATTGGCGAAACGCATGCCACTCGCCAAGGTATCCGGGCTGCGAAAACCCAAGTGCTTTTCGCACGGGCGACCACATGCCGTCTGCAGCAACTACAAACGTGGAGCGAATAACTCCAATGTTGTCAACGTCAATGCTT
>LIAZ01000211.1 GCA_001438985.1 Acidimicrobium sp. BACL17 MAG-120823-bin42
AGTGAGGGTCGTGTCGAACCAGGAGTAGTCAGTCCGATGCTCCCCGTTCCCGCACACATCGTTAAACCGCCATATGCGGAAACAGGGAAAGTTACGCGCTGGGCAGAATCGGCAGTGAAGTCTCCAGAAATTATTGAGCGCATGCGGGTTGCCTGCTCGACAGCAGCTGAAGTACTTCGGCTTGCCGGTGAATTTGTTCGCCCGGGAATTACCACAGATGAAATTGACGTATATGTCCACAACTTATGTATCGAGCGCGGCGCATATCCAAGCCCGCTCAACTATTCGGGTTACCCAAAGAGTGTGTGCACATCAGTCAACGAAGTAATTTGCCATGGCATTCCTGATTCGCGAGTATTGCAAGATGGAGACATCATTAATTTGGATGTCACCTGTTACATGAAACGGCGTTCACGGAGACACCAATGCAACATTTGCTGTTGGTGAAATTGATAAACAAAACCGCGACCTCATTGATGTAACCGAAGAATGTATCTGGCGTGGAATCGAAGCAGTGGTGCCAGGACGTCCACTGAGTGATATTGGCAAAGCCATTGAAACACGAGCAAAACAAGACCAATTGGGCGTTATTCGCGCATTCATTGGGCACGGAATTGGCGAACAGTTTCACACCGACATCCAGGTGTTGCACTATTACGACAAGAGCAACAACACCATCATGCGACCTGGCATGACATTTACGATCGAGCCCATGATTTCGCTTGGCACGTATCAACACAGAATGTGGAAAGACGATTGGACCGCGGTGACTGCTGATGGTAAGCGAACCGCACAGTTCGAACACACTGTGTTAGTGACGGAAACGGGCGTTGAGGTTCTTACAGGCGGCGAAGGTGCTGCCTCACCGTTTGCTCCATGGAATCGTTCGTAGTATTTAAGGCGCACCATGATTGATGCAATTGACATCGACCGCTATCTGCGATTTGACCGTCACGACTGGGCTGAATTACGTGCACAAACCCCGTTGACATTGCATGAACGTGATCTCGAAGCGTTACGTGGCATCAATGATCGCATTGACCTCGAAGAAGTAGTTGCCGTCTACTTGCCGCTTACGCGTCTTCTCAATCTGTATGTCAGCGCGACGCAAAGCCTGCATCGCGTATCGGCAACATTTCTCGGTGCCATCGCACCAAAAATGCCTTACGTCATCGGCATCGCAGGAAGTGTTGCCGTTGGCAAAAGCACATCAGCTCGAATTCTCCAAGCCCTACTGACCCGTTGGCCCGAGCATCCACGTGTTGAACTAATCACGACTGACGGATTCCTCCACCCCAACGCGGTGCTTAATGAGCGCGGAATCATGAACCGCAAAGGGTTTCCCGAGAGTTACGACACCAAGCGGCTCGTCCAATTTTTACGCGAAGTGAAGGCCGGAATGACTGAAGTTGCTGCGCCGGTGTACAGCCATGTGGTGTACGACATCGTCCCTGGCGACAGCGTGATGATTCGGCAACCCGACATTTTGATTGTTGAAGGACTGAACGTACTTCAGGTCGGCACAGACTCCGCCGAGTTCGTAAGCGATTACTTTGACTTCTCAATTTACATTGATGCCGATGAACAAGACATTGAAAACTGGTACGTGGAGCGATTCTTTGCACTACGACAGACTGTGTTTCAAAACCCAGAGAGTTTTTTCAACAACTTTGCTGCACTCAGCGATTCAGAAGCAGAAGCAATGGCTCGCGGTATCTGGAAAGAAATTAACGGGAAAAACTTAAGTCAAAATATCGCACCAACACGATCACGTGCTTCTCTCGTGATGCAAAAAGGTGCTGATCAT
>LIAZ01000212.1 GCA_001438985.1 Acidimicrobium sp. BACL17 MAG-120823-bin42
AGCATCGTGCAGCGATTTTCAACTGGCGCAATGAGTTATGGGTCAATCTCGGCCGAGGTGCACGAAACGTTGGCTATTGCCATGAACCGAATTGGCGCAAAGAGCAATACGGGAGAAGGTGGGGAAGACCCCGAGCGGTATCAGCAGTTGAGTAACGGTGATTCAAAGCGGTCAGCGATCAAGCAAGTGGCTTCTGGCCGGTTCGGTGTGACGAGTGAGTATTTGGTGAATGCCGATGACATTCAAATCAAGATGGCGCAAGGTGCCAAGCCCGGTGAAGGCGGCCAATTGCCGGGACACAAGGTGTATCCATGGATTGCCAAAACCCGACACAGCACTCCGGGCGTTGGACTGATCTCTCCGCCGCCGCACCACGACATTTATTCAATTGAAGACCTCAAGCAATTGATTCATGACCTCAAGAACTCAAATCCCGCAGCACGTGTGCACGTGAAACTGGTGTCTGAAGTGGGGATTGGCACCGTTGCTGCAGGAGTAAGTAAAGCAAAAGCCGATGTGGTGTTGATCTCTGGTCACGATGGAGGAACTGGTGCTTCACCATTGACTTCACTGAAACACGCTGGGGTTCCGTGGGAACTTGGTCTTGCTGAAGCACAGCAAACATTGTTGCTCAATGGCCTGCGTGATCGCATTGTGGTGCAAGCTGATGGTCAAATGAAAACTGGTCGCGATGTAATCATCGCGGCGCTACTTGGTGCAGAAGAGTTTGGTTTTGCGACAGCACCACTTGTGGTGAGTGGCTGTGTGATGATGCGCGTATGTCACCTTGATACGTGCCCCGTGGGAATTGCGACACAGAACCCAGAGTTACGTAAACGCTTTAACGGAAAGCCCGAGTTTGTTGTCAACTTTTTTGAATATATTGCGGAAGAAGTGCGCGAATATTTAGCCCAGCTTGGATTTAGAACGTTGCAGGAAGCAGTTGGTTGTGTTGAAGCCCTTGACGTGAAGCATGCCGTTGATCACTGGAAGGCGCAAGGCTTAGACATTGAGCCAATTCTGGTGATACCTCAAAATCCTTATCAGCAGACTCGACATCATTCTGTGTCTCAAGATCATGGATTAGATGAAGCATTAGACACCCAGCTGCTCAAGCAATGTAAGCAAGCAATCGAAGAGGGAACGCCAATTGTGATTGAGTCTCCGATTTCCAATGTCAACCGCACAGTGGGAACCATGTTGGGAAGCGCACTAACAAAAAAATGGGGTGGAGCAGGTCTTGCTGATAACACGATTGAGTTGCGGTTCACCGGCTCAGCGGGGCAGAGTTTTGGAGCATTTGTTCCGCGCGGAATCACAATGCAGTTGGTGGGTGATAGCAACGATCACGTCGGCAAGGGTTTGTCGGGAGGTCGAATCAGTATTCGTCCAAGTGAACGAGCAACATTTGCACCCGAAGACAACGTCATCGCGGGCAACGTGGTTGGCTATGGCGCAACCTCTGGCGAAGTATTTATTAATGGAATAGTTGGCGAGCGATTCGCTGTTCGTAACTCGGGGGCAACGCTTGTTGTTGAAGGTGTGGGGGATCATGCGTGCGAATACATGACAGGTGGACGAGTCGTGGTGCTTGGTGCTACCGGGCGAAACTTTGCTGCCGGAATGTCGGGCGGAATCGCCTATGTGTTTGATCAAGATGGTGATTTTGCAACGCGGGTAAATCCCGAAATGGTTGATGTGCTTCCTGTAGATGATGAAGATGTGGTGTGGTTGAAGTCAACACTTGATGAGCACGTCGCAATGACCAATTCGCCGCTAGGTCAACGTGTGCTTGCTGATTGGGC
>LIAZ01000213.1 GCA_001438985.1 Acidimicrobium sp. BACL17 MAG-120823-bin42
CGCGAAACTTACAATTGTTCGACGCCTCAAACACATCGTCAAATGCGCGCTCGATGCCGTTGCTGCTCATCCACAAACTGACCACGCGCAAACCTGGCGTATCAAGCAACCAACCACCATTTGCAAGCGGCACTAATTCGGATGCAGTCGTGGTGTGTCTGCCTCGACTGTCGCCTTCGCGTACTTCGCCCGTGCGTTGCACCTCGTGTCCAACGAGGGCGTTAATTAGCGTGCTTTTGCCCACGCCGCTGGCGCCCAGCATGGCAATGGTCTGCGGGGTTTCCGACTCGTATTTATAGGTGTATGCGCGTAACTGATCAAGCCCAGCACCCGTCTTGGCGCTGACGGCATAGGCGTGTACCCCGGCAAGCACGGGCTGCACATTGTGCAACATCAGGGCGACATCAACATCGCTCAGTTCATCGCACTTGTTAAACACCACAACGGGCATTGCGCCGCTATCAAAACCCAACACCAGTTCGCGTTCGATACGACGCAAGTTGGGTTCGGTATCGGCAGCCTGCACCACCAACACGGTGTCCATGTTTGCGGCCACCGTGTGCGACTCGGCTCGCACAACATCTGATGACACCCGGCGGGTGAGTGATGACTGTCGGGCAACCACGTGCTCTACGCGCTCAAAATCGTCACTCAGCACCACCCAGTCGCCTACAGCAACATCGGCGCCAATGTTTCGCGTCCGCACAGGCTCACCTGCGGCACTCATCAAAATTGTGCTCCACCCGCGATCAAGACGGCTTACTCTGCCCACTACATGTGCATCAAGAAGCGTTCGCACATCTGAAAACTTTTGCTGCAACGCATGCAATGTGTGTTCATTAAATGCGAGTTGGCGCAAACCTTCAGACACCTCAGAAAGTGAAAGTTCATGTGCATCGCGTGGCATTTGTACTGTCACGCTAGCGAATTCAAACCCTTACCGCATTTGGGTTTACGTGGAAAGGCTTGACAAGGCACTATCAAACCACGTAACGATGAAAAGTCATGTCTAAGCCACTCGTCATCGTTGAGTCCCCCGCAAAAGCAAAAACCATCTCCAAATTTCTTGGTGACGACTTTGTAGTTCGCGCATCTGTTGGTCACATTGCCGACCTTCCAAGCAAAGGTTTGTCGGTAGATGTTGAAAACAGTTTCAAGCCCAATTACGAACTGACCGAGCGTGGCGCCACCATTGTTCGCGAGCTAAAAGCCGAACTAAAGAACGCTTCGGTGCTCTATCTCGCAACCGACGAAGACCGCGAGGGCGAGGCCATTGCCGCCCACCTGTTTGAATACCTCAAGCCAAAGGTGGAAACCAAGCGCATGGTGTTTCACGAAATCACCAAAGCCGCAATTGACGAAGCCCTCGCCCACCCGCGCAATATCGATATGAAATTGGTTGACGCCGCCGAGGCTCGCCGAATTCTGGACCGCTTGTTTGGGTATGAAGTGTCCCCAATCTTGTGGCGCAAAGTAAATAGGGGTCTGTCGGCTGGCCGCGTGCAAAGCCCTGCAATTCGTTTAGTAGTCGAGCGCGAGCAAGAGCGCATGGCTCACGTATCTGCCGCCTATTGGGACTTGGAAGCCACCACCACCACCGACCCACAGTTCAAGGCAACCCTGCAAAGTGTTGATGGCAAGCGCATCGCCACAGGAAAAGACTTCGACTCCCTTGGCGTTGCCAAAGACGGCATTGTCGTTATTAATGAGGAGCGCGCCAATCAACTGACCTCTGGCCTGCAAGGCAAGTCGCTCGCTGTGCGCAGCGTGGAAGACAAGCCATACCGCAAGAGCCCGAAG
>LIAZ01000214.1 GCA_001438985.1 Acidimicrobium sp. BACL17 MAG-120823-bin42
AATGATCTGGTTCACCCGCTGTTGCTCGTCGCTCGACGACCCAGTTGCGGGATGAATACCGAGTGCGCTGGCAGGCGTCGAGGAATAACCCACAGCCACAGAAGTGGTGAGGAGGATGGCCACCGCGAGCGGTGTGCTTCGACGTATACGCCCAATGGCGCCACGGATCATGATGCAGTCATCCTACTGATTGTTACGGTTTGATGTCAGGGCGCTCAAACCCTTACCCAGCATCACTCCCACTCAATGGTGCCCGGCGGTTTCGACGTGACGTCATAGACCACTCGGTTGATGCCCTTTACCTCATTGATGATTCGAGACGACATTTTCTCGAGCAAGTCATAGGGCAAGCGCGCCCAATCCGCCGTCATCGCGTCATCGCTGGTGACCGCCCGAATGATGATCGGTCGACCATAGGTGCGCTCGTCGCCCATTACGCCCACCGAGCGAATATCGGCAAGTACCGCAAATGCCTGCCAGATCTCACGCTCTAGTCCGGCGAGTTTCACTTCCTCGCGCACGATTGCGTCGGCCTCTTGCAAAATGGCCACTTTGTCGGGCGTTACTTCGCCAATGATTCGCACGCCAAGCCCCGGGCCCGGGAATGGTTGCCTCCACACAATTTCATCGGGCAACCCAAGTTCGGTTCCCACCTTGCGCACTTCATCTTTAAATAACGTGCGCAATGGTTCACACAGTTTCAGTGTCATGTCGTCGGGTAGTCCGCCAACGTTGTGATGGCTCTTGATCACACTTGCAGTGCCGTCTACCCCGCCACTTTCAATCACATCTGGGTACAACGTGCCCTGAACTAAAAACTTTGCATCGGTGATGCCACCCGTGTGTTCTTCAAAGATGCGCACAAATGTTTCGCCAATTGCTTTGCGCTTTGCCTCGGGCTCGGTAATCCCTTTCAGTTTTTCAAAGAACCGAGCACCGGCATCAACATGAATCAGTTCTATCCCCATATTGCGCTTGAAGGTTTCAACAACTTGTGCGCTTTCGTTTTTGCGCATTAGCCCGATATCGACATACACACATGTCAGTTGGTTGCCGATCGCTTTGTGCACTAACGCTGCAGCAACTGCCGAATCGACTCCACCAGAGAGACCACAGATCACGCGCTCTTTGCCAACAAGATCGCGAATCGCTTGCACTTGATCGTCGACAATTGACGACATGGTCCACGAACGATCTGCGCCAACAAGCTGGTGCAAGAACTGTTCCAACACATCTTGGCCATGTTCGGTATGCCCAACTTCTGGGTGATACTGCACTCCCCAAATTTTCCGCGTTGGGCTTTCAATGACGGCCATAGGCGCATCAGGTGTACTCGCCGTTGCAACAAACCCACTTGGCAACACCGAAACTGCATCAAAGTGACTCATCCACACATTGAGTTGAGCGGGAATCGAGTCGGGGTGCAGTTGCGAAACCGAACCCGCAATGCGTTGCAATGTGGTTCGTCCGTATTCTCCTCGCCCACCACGAGCAACTTCACCACCCAGTTGCTGGGCAATCAACTGACAGCCGTAGCAAATACCCAATATAGGAATGCCCAGTTCATAAATTTCTGGGTCGAGCAGTGGCGCACCGTCCACATGCACACTTGCCGGGCCACCCGACAAGATGATGCCAATTGGGTTGCGTTTACGTACTTCTTCTGCCGAAATGCGATGCGGCACGATCTCGGAGTACACCTGCGATTCCCGCACTCGGCGAGCGATCAATTGGGCGTATTGGGCACCAAAATCAACCACTAACACCGTTGGTTGCAGTGCAGGAGACGAC
>LIAZ01000215.1 GCA_001438985.1 Acidimicrobium sp. BACL17 MAG-120823-bin42
GCAGAGCGTTCTGCGGCAAACAACGCCATCCCAGTTTCACCAAATATCTCACGCCAGTGAGTGTTCGCTGGGGCTTCATTGGCGCAGGGTATGTGGCCAGCAAGGCAATGGCTCCTGCGGTGCATGCAACACCAAATGCCTCGCTGTATGCGGTAGCAAGCCGCGATCACGGTCGCTCAGCAACACTTGAACCAAAAGTTGTTCATCATTCATATATTGACTTAATCAATGACCCGCTGGTTGATGCGGTGTACATCAGCCTGACCAATGCACAGCACAAGGAGTGGGTACTTGCAGCCTTAAACGCCGGAAAGCACGTGTTGTGCGAAAAGCCTTTGGCATTGAATGCCGACGAAGTTGGCATCATGATGGATGCAGCAAAACTCAATAATCGTTTGTTGGTTGAAGCGGTGTGGACGCGTTGGCAACCGCGCATGCAACGCATGGCACAGATTGTGAAAAGTGGTGGACTCGGTGAGGTGAGTGAGATTTCATCTGCTTTCACGTTTCAAGGCGACCTAAAAGATAACTACCGGCTTGATCCTGCGCTCGGTGGTGGTGCACTGCTCGATGTGGTGTGTATCAAGCTCATTTATGGCTCACGTTGCTCAATGAGCATGTCGAATTCTTGGTCGAATCAGTTGAGCGGACGATGAGTTCAACCGGGGTAGACCTCACGACACGCGCTCAACTGCGCTTAAACAACGGCGTTACTGCGCATCTGTTGTCGTCGTTTGATCTTCCGCCGCAACAACATATTGAAGTAGTGGGAACTACAGCAACCATGCGCACTGGTGATGGAGAAGCATTCACATTGTGGAAGCAACCTGCAACACTCATTATTGGTGATTCAGTAGAACACTTTGCCCCAGATGATGCATTTGCGCTGATGGTGCAGGGTGTAAGTGCTGCTATTGAAACAGGAGATGTGACGCTATTTCCGAGCGCTAGTTCGCTTCGTGCGGCAGAAATTACCGATGCAATAAGTCGGTATGAAAGCTGACAAAACGTTGATGAATATGCCAGTAATTGACTTGTCGCTGGATGTACGTGAACTCATTGAAAAACACTTCACTGGTATGTTCTCGGGAGAAATTGGTGTCAGCTCAATAGCAGGCGGGCAGTCTGCCGCCAATGCAGCATTGGCTTCACTAGATATTTCGGGGTATGCACCAGTTCCATCGTTTAACAAGTTTGCAAATTTGGCCCAAGTGCACCCGTATCCATGGTTACGGAAACCGCATGCAGGGTCGGTACGAAGTTTTTCCTCATGGCGTTCCCAATTTAAGTCGTAAACATATGAGCGTGCCTGTGTTCCTAGCCCAAGAGATTGGTCGTACCTTAAGCGAAGAGAATGTATGGCTGCCTACGGTCACCATTGATGTGTCGCAGGCACCAGAGGTTGCCGACCTTGCTCGAGTGCATGCGGTGGAGGGAATTGGCGATGTCAGCACCCACGCGATTCGCCAAGACGACACCATTGTGGTTGGAGTGCAACTCACAAGCCCGGTTCAGGCAATGTTTGCAGTGGCGTTCAGTTACTCACTTCACGCAGAGTTTCTCAATGATGTGGCAGACGCAGGGTCTCTCATTTTTGCAACAACAGCTGGAGAGGCTGCGCATGAGGATCGCCCGTTATGGCTCAGCGTCGACATTGACGGAGACGCATTGCGTCAAACTATGAATCTGGAAGTTGACTGACTGCCACTCAAAAGGGTTTAGTAACCTTGTACGGCGAGGCCCCCGT
>LIAZ01000216.1 GCA_001438985.1 Acidimicrobium sp. BACL17 MAG-120823-bin42
CATGTGAATCAAGACTTGCAACCCAGTCGGCAAGCCTGGCCAGAAGTGGTGAGATTCGGGCATCAAGATCTTCCATTTCACTCAGTAGGCCTTGTGCTTGTTCGTGGCGCGAATCGGTGCTGACTGTTGCGTAAATGTAGGAAATCAGAATGTCTTGCTCATCAACAGTGTGATTGAACGCTTGAATTACTTCGTCGGCAGCAGCACCATCTTGGGTAGTGGGAGTGCGTGGATCGATCGAACGAATGTTGTGGGTCTCGAAAAGTGCTTCAAGGCGGGCGACATTTGCTCCGGCTCGTTCCATCGAGTCGCTAAACGAACGGCTGTCGAAGGATTCGTGAACATCTTGTACCGACCAACGGGGTAGTGACGATTGGCGATCTGTTGTTGAAGACATGCCAAAAAACTAGTTCACATCTCCAACAAAGGCACGTTGGTGGTGGTGAACGGTGAATCCCATCGATCGATACAGGCCAACCGCACGCGAATTATCGGCATCGACATACAGCATTCCAGTAGTTACGCCGTTGCGGTTGAGATGGGTGAGGCCAGCAGCGGTAAGGGCCCGACCAAGTCCTTTGCCTGCATACTTAGGGTGAACTGCAATGACATAGATCTCGCCGAGCACCGGGATGGTGTCGAGATGGACTTTTGTCCAGCAGAAGCCGGCCAACTCGTTGCCCACTTGATGCAATAAAAACCCGTTTGGGTTGAACCAGGGTTCCCGTTTTCGTGACTCCAGAGTTTCGGTTGTCCAGCCACCCTGTTCGAGGTGGTCGGCAAACGCTGCGTTGTTTACTGCCAGCCACGGCTCGTCGTCGATACCGCTGCGAAACGGCATTGTCTCAATTGATGCTGACTCGGTGATCGGCAGAGGCACGCGCATTTGCAGCATGGTTCGACCAGCATGAAGACCAATTGACTCAGCAAGTGTTGCGTGAATGTCGGTGGGCTCGTACACCCACCAATGCACGTGTCCGCCTCCGGCTTCACGAATCACATTGATGGCCTCACTCAACAACTGTGGACCAATGTTTGACATCTCGTAGCGATGGTGCGGGTGCACGATTAAGTCGAGTGCCCACGAATCATTCTCGCGCGATACCTGGCAATAGGCAACGAGATGGTCGTGCCCAGGTTGCCAACCAAGCAGTCCGACGTATCCCGGTCTGCCACCTTGGCGAAGATCGATCCACAGGTGATCCGACAGAGGTCGCTGTCCATCGGCGCGCTCGACAGCGAACAGCAGCTCTTCTACTTCGGAGAGGTCATCGGTGGGCAGACGACGTTTAATGTCGAGTTGCGCCATAGCGCTCAGGATAGCGGTGAAGCTCGCTAGTGTTCGGAGCCATGGCTGCAAAGAAACCGGCAAAGAAGGTAGTAAAGAAAGCAGTAAAGAAGCCAGCAAAGCCATCGCAGAAAATTGTCGATCGTTCGGCAGAAATATTGAAACGCCTCAAGGTGTTGTATCCGGTCGCGATTTGCGAACTCACCCATGAAACCCCGTTCCAGTTGCTTGCGGCAACCATTCTTTCTGCGCAGTGCACCGATGCACGCGTAAACATGGTGACGCCAGGATTGTTTGCCGAGTTCCCTACTGCAGAGAAACTGGCAGTGGCCGACATAATGCGGGTGGAGGAACTGGTCCGCTCGACGGGCTTCTATCAATCAAAGGCAAAGAATCTGATCGGCATGGCATCAGCGGTCGTCAATCGTTTTGATGGGGTGGT
>LIAZ01000217.1 GCA_001438985.1 Acidimicrobium sp. BACL17 MAG-120823-bin42
TCGGTATAGCGCAATCGCTGCCGTTGAGTTGGCAGAAGGTGTTGCATTGTCCATCACATCCTTTTGACGGACGATGAGCGGTTCGCCATGTGTAGGCGTGGTGAACAGTCCGCCATTAGTTGCATCCCAACATTGTTCAAGAAGTTCGTCTGCGACTTCGCTCGCATGGGCGATCCAGCGCGCTTGTCCACTGGCCTCGGCTAGTCGCGTGAACCCATCGATGAGGTGGGCAAGGTCGGCAGCGAGTGCGCAATGGCGTGCTTGAGGTGTTCCGTGTTGTTGCCAACTGCGCTTCCACGATCCGTTGTCATCGCGAAGTTCGCGAACAAGAAACTCACCATTTTTGATTGCGGCGCGTAGCCAGCGCTCGTCGTTGCACAAAAAGGCTGCCTCGGAAAGCGTGGCCAACATCATTGCGTTCCACTCGGTAAGCACTTTGTCATCTAGCAGCGGGCGTTGACGCGTGAGCCGATGGGTAAAGAGCACCTCGCGAGCCTCTTCAACCAATGGTGGACGAATGAGGTCTCCGCGGTGGTGTAGACGAGTTGGAATGTTGGATCCCTCAAAGTTGCCTTGCTCGGTGATCTCGTACCACTCAATTGCTGAGTCGCGAAGATGTTCAGGAAGTACAGCGGAGAATTCTGAGAGCGACCACACATAGAAGTGGCCCTCGTGGCTGTGCCCAAACGCATCGAGTGAATCTGCATCCTCGGCGCTATAAAAACCACCGTCGTGGTGGGTGAGGTCGCGCAGCACATAATCAATAATTTCGCGTGCAACATGCAGCCATGTTTGATTGCCAAACAAAACACCCGCGTGAAGATACACGCGAGCGAGGAGTGCCTGGTCGTAAAGCATTTTCTCGAAGTGAGGAACAAGCCATTGCTCATCCACGCTGTAACGCGAAAATCCGCCACCAATGTGGTCATACATTCCGCCACTTGCCATCGCATCCAAACTGGTGGACACAATGTTTTCAAGTTCAGAATCCTCGCCAGCGAGCAGCTGTCGCAAGACAACCTCAAGGTTCATCGTGCTCGGGAACTTAGGGGCCTTACCGAAACCACCCCATGTTCGGTCGAAGTTGGCACGAAGCTGAGAGATGGCGGTTTCGCAGGTTTCGTATGTGGCGATTTCGGAATGTTGTTCAATCTTCGTGGTGCGATCAAGCGCTTCCATCAGAGCTTCAATGTTGTTGTCAATGTCATCTCTGCGGTTGATCCATGCGTCGGTGATTGCATTCATTAATTGAATGAAGGAGGGTTTAGGAAAGTAGGTACCACCGAAGAATGGCTTGCCGTCGGGGGAGAGAAATACGGTCATCGGCCAACCGCCGCGTCCGGTCATTGCCTGAACTGCATCCATATAGATCGAGTCAACATCTGGTCGCTCTTCGCGATCCACTTTGACATTGACGAACATGCGGTTCATCACTTCTGCGGTTTCTACGTCTTCGAAACATTCGTGAGCCATGACGTGACACCAGTGGCATGCCGAATATCCAACGGATAACAAAACAGGGACGTTGCGGCTGCGCGCAAGTGCAAATGCTTCTTCGCCCCACGGAAACCAGTCAACGGGGTTATCTGCGTGTTGACGAAGATAGGGACTTGTTTGATCTGCCAAGCGGTTGGTGGTCATGTTGGCCTTTTGGTGTGGTTATGAAACTAAGACATTGATTGCTTGGGCGAGCCGAGGATACGGCTTGCGAGC
>LIAZ01000218.1 GCA_001438985.1 Acidimicrobium sp. BACL17 MAG-120823-bin42
CGGCCGCGCAACAACACGTCCCAATGCGCGGTGTCGGGTGCTGGGCCGCGTACTGATTGCGCGCGCTCAACACGAATCACTTCGGCGCCCATGTCGGCAAGCATCATGGCGGCAAACGGGCCTGGCCCAATGCCTGCAATTTCAATAATGCGATAACCGCTGAGTGGGCCCGTGCGCTCCTGCAAAGATGCCATACCGATACAGGCTAGTTAGGCCTGAACGCGTGCCAGGTGGTCGACAATTGCGTTGGTAAGCAACGGCCACAACGGTTGCGGAAGGTCGTGACCCATGTCGTCAACCATGACCAGCGTGGAATTAGGAATGAGTTCTGCTGTTCGCTCGCCACCGTCTGGAGTAATCAACGTGTCGTCAGTGCCGTGGATAACCAAAGTTGGAACTGAAATAGTTGCAACCTGATCGTGACGACGACCCGTTCCATACACCGCAGCAAGTTGACGCGTTGCGCCTTCTGGATAAAACGCGCGATCGTACGACAACGCAGCAGCTGTACGCGACAAGTTGTCATCGCGATACTTCTTGCTTTGCCACACCTGCCAACTCAGTGATGACTCGATGTAGTCCTCACGCGACATCCCCACTGGTGCTTCTTCAAAAATGACTGCAGATGCTTCCATTGTTGGTTGACCAACTTCAGGGTCGCCAGGTTGTGACGAAATAGACGTAAGCGTCATGACGCGATGCGGGTGTGTGTACGCCAACACTTGCGAAACCATGCCACCGAGCGACATTCCCGCAACGTGTGCGCGTTCGATGCCTAAGTGATCGAGTACAGCAATTGCATCGCCTGCCATGTCGACAAGTGTGTATGGAATTGGTGGAATTGGATCGTCAAACAATGCCGCTGCAATGACCGGACCAACATCGACGAACACACCGTCGAGGTGCGTGGACAAACCGCAGTCGCGATTGTCGAAACGGATGACGTGGTAACCCGCGTTGGCAAGGTTCTTGATGAAGCCTTCAGGCCACGCTGTCATTTGGGCGCTATAGCCCATGATCATGAGCAACGCTGGGTGCGATGGATCGCCGAAAGTTTCGTACTCGACTTCCATTTGACGGTTATCGGTAGAGGTAAAACTTGCCTTTGGCATTGCCCCAGCCTAGTTATTGGTCTTGGAAATCTTCACCTGCGGAGTATGTGTGCATCCATTGATGGATGAGGGCCTGCACCTGCCGAGGATCGCGCACATCGTGAAACGACTCCTGGCCATATTCGGCACCCGACTCGATGAAAATGTCGCCCGTATTCAGCATGCGCTCGAATAACGACTGATGAAATGTGACCAGATTAATTTTGTGTAACGAAATCTCTACACGCTTGCGAATAAGCACACCCGACTGAAAAATGACGCGCTGCGAGGTGAGCACGAAATGCGTGCGATTCCAGATGACAATTTGGGCAACCATATTGATGACGCCAAGTGCGGTGAGTACTTGTGAAATGATGAGAGCAAGGTCGGCAAGAAACTCGTTGGGAATGCGCTTGCTATAGGCAATACCGGCAAGGGTTGCCATGAACACGATGTAGGGCTTGACGAACCGCCACCAATGCGGATGCAGATCGAGCACCAATACTTCGTCGTGATTTAAGTATTTCTCCGAAAAGCCCATGTGCGAAGCGTAATGCGCACGGATTGATGTGCACCGCGTAACAGGGTTCGCCTAGCGTGTGC
>LIAZ01000219.1 GCA_001438985.1 Acidimicrobium sp. BACL17 MAG-120823-bin42
ATCATCTGAATGCCCATTTTGTCTTGGCGGTCTTGAGTCACCGGAGCCATACGACGTGAAATCATTTGCCAATCGATGGCCAGCGCTAGACACCGGTGCATGCGAAGTGGTGTTGTATTCGTCGCAACATGACGCAACCTTTGCTTCTCTGGGAAGTAATGCTGTTCGAAAAGTCATTGATCTTTGGGCAGAGCGAACCACTCAATTGCAACAACAAAGCGATATTGATTACGTACTGATTTTTGAAAATCGGGGTGGCGAGGTAGGAGCAACAATCAGTCACCCACACGGGCAGATTTATGCATTTGATCATGTCCCACGTCGTCAACACTCAATGCTGCAATCGCAGTGGAAGCCAGATTTGCAACCCGCCGATCGTTTAGTTATCAACGGCGATCATTTTGCTGTTTATTCCCAGTATGCGGCCGTGCACCCAGTTTCATTAGTTGTTGCTCCGCATCATCGGGTTTCGCTTCTCAGTCAACTGAGTGATGAGTTGCGTGATGAACTCGCATCAATTCTTCATAAAACATTTGTGGCATTAGATCAGCTCTTTGATGCGCCTCTTCCCTACATGATGTGGATTACACAAGCGCCTGCAAAAACTCAATTTGAAAATGCTTGGCTAAACATTGAGATTGTTTCGCCATGGAGGGCAAAAGGCGTTCAGAGATACATTGCCGCCGCTGAGGTGTCTACCGAGGAATACTTCAATCCAGTAGATCCTGCAGACATCGCTCAGCGTCTTCGCAGCTTGGTGGTCTAATGCGCGCAATTGCACCGGGGCGCGTCAACTTAATTGGCGATCACACCGACTACACGGGTGGCTTGGTGTTTCCCATGGCCATCAATCGACACACCGTTATTGATGCACGATTTACCGAGGATGCTTCGATTTCATTGATGTCTGCCGATGAACCCGATGTAGCAAATTTCGCAATCCCCGTTAGCGACATTTTTTCGTTGCAGCCTCAATGGGCGAGGTACATCGCGGCTGTTGCCGCTGAATGCAACGCAACCCGTGGAATCGTGGGGACAGTTGCTACAGATATCCCAATTGGTAGCGGCCTATCTTCGAGTGCTGCCCTTGAAGTCGCTACTGCATTAGCCCTCGGCTTCGATGGAAGTGCTCAAGAGCTAGCGCAACTGGCACAACGTGCCGAGCATTTAGCGACTGGCGTCCCTACAGGAATCATGGATCAACTGTGTATTTCTCTCGCTGAAGAGCACCACGCCATGCTGATTGATTGTTCAACACTCGAAGTGGTCCATATCCCTATTCCGCAAGAATGCAAAATCGTTGTTTCGTTCGTTACACACCGCACACTGCAAGGTTCGGAATATGGCGAACGTGTTCGTCAATGCAACTCAGCTGAATCCATTATCGGACCACTCCGCCTGGCAAGTATCGACATGCTTGAGCTAATTGAAGATGCCACCATATCTATGCGTGCTCGCCATGTGATCAACGAAAATCAACGAGTTCGAGATTTTGCACACGCACTTGCATTCAATGATTTGCAGCACGCAGGCCGACTGATGAACGAAGGGCATGCATCTCTTGCTCGCGACTTTGCGACATCAACTTCGGTCATGGATGCAGCAGTAGATGAAATCCAGAAGATTCCAGGAGTTTTTGGGGCTCGAATGACCGGTGGTGGGTTTGGTGGTTGTGC
>LIAZ01000220.1 GCA_001438985.1 Acidimicrobium sp. BACL17 MAG-120823-bin42
GCAACGCACATGAGTGGGAAGCGCCCGTAGCGATCGCTCGGGCCGAACGACCCGACCCAAGCGAAATCGCCAACGAACTGGCCACCGAAGCACCAATTCCATCACCAATGTTTGATGTGGATTCGTTGCCAAGTTGGCCCTCGCTACCCAACCCGAAACATTTGACCGAGTTGTCAACGAGCACCACGCATGTGTGGGTGTCTCCCGCCGAGAGATACCCAATGCGTTCACGAGTACTAGACGTAGATCCGCCGCCTACATCTGCATGAACGATGCTCACGAATAGCAACATGAGCACAGACGCAATGATGGTGAGTTTTTGAATATGCCGCCGCATATGTTGCGAATTTACAACGAACATAAGTGGTACGCAAGTTTTATTTAGTCACATATGTTCCGTGATGTACCAACAATTTCTGCGGACACGCGTACGGAAATTGTGAGATGTTTTGGTTTCGTATCGCACACTTTCGGACCACAGTCCGAAAGCACCTCAATTCCCCGTAAATGTTGGGGTTGCCGAGATTGGGCCTACAACGGCGTAGCCTTATGAGGCCCCCATACGTGGCCCCTATTTTCAGGAGAACTCATGTCCACACCATCACCAACCGTCGCGCCTGCAGATGGCCGCCTCGGTGTCCTCACTGTCGGACTCGGCGCAGTAGCAAGCACACTCATCGCAGGTGTCGAGCTAGCCAAGCGCGGACTCGGCGCACCAATTGGATCACTCGCCCAGATGGACACCATTCGTCTTGGCAAGCGCACCGACAACCGCAACCCGATGATCAAAGACTTCGTGCCCCTTGCGCGTTTGGAAGACATTGTGTGGGGAGCATGGGATCCGTTTCCGGATGACGCATACGTAGCAGCAACTCGCGCCGGCGTACTGGAAAGCGGCAAGCACTTGGAAGCCATTTCCGACACCTTGCGCGAAATTCGCCCCATGAAGGCAGCGTTCGAGCGCAACTACGTAAAGAATATCGATGCAGAAAACATCATGGGCAAAATCTCGAAGCGCGAAATGTTAAATGCCATCCGTGCCGACATCAACAAGTTCCGCGACGAAAAGAAGGTTGACCGTGTGGTCATGATTTGGTGCGCAAGTACCGAAATCTTCATCGAGCCGGGACCACAACATCAAAACATTGAGGCTTTTGAAAAAGCGATCGACGCCAACGACCCAATGATTGCGCCAAGCATGTTGTACGCCTACGCAGCAATTTTGGAAGGCGTTCCATTTGCTAACGGCGCACCAAACTTGTCGGTCGATACTCCGGTATTACGTCAGCTTGCAACAGAGCGCAAGGTTGCTATTTCGGGCAAAGACTTTAAGACCGGTCAGACCCTGATGAAGACGGTGCTTGCTCCAATGTTGAAGGCTCGCGTTCTTGGATTGTCGGGTTGGTACTCCACCAACATCCTCGGCAACCGCGACGGCGAAGTACTCGACGATCCCGACAACTTCAAGACAAAGGAAGAATCGAAGCTAGGTGTGCTCGAAGACATCTTGCAGCCAAGTTTGTTCCCCGAGTTGTACGGCAATGTGTTCCACTCGGTGAAGATCAACTACTACCCACCACGTGGTGACAACAAAGAAGGTT
>LIAZ01000221.1 GCA_001438985.1 Acidimicrobium sp. BACL17 MAG-120823-bin42
ACATCATCAAGACCAGCGTTGCGAATCATGTTGCGCACTTCGCGAATTTTTGGCTCCATGGTGGAGATGTAGCTCTGGCCACCAAACCCTGGGTTCACCGTCATCACCAACACCAAGTCCACAAGGTCGAGCACGTGGGCAATTTCACTTGGTGGCGTGCTGGGGTTAAGGGCTACGGCTGCAGTTGCGCCAAGCTCGCGAATGTTGCCCAGTGTGCGATGCAAATGTGCGCAGGCTTCGACATGCACGATCAGTCGTTGGCAACCTGCCTCGACATAACGCTTGGCCATCACATCGGGTGTGAGCACCATCAGGTGTGCTTCAAACGGAACCTTGGTGAGCGAACGCGTGCTGGCAATGACATCGGGACCAAACGTGAGGTTGGGAACAAACTGTCCATCCATCACATCCCACTGAATGAGATCGACGCCGGCTTCATCGAGGGCAACTACTGCTTCACCCAACTTTGAAAAATCGACAGGAAGAACCGATGGGGCTATCTGAATGGGCCGCGTCACGCCGATCAGCCTAGTTCTATGCCGTTTGGCTCGTAGAGTTAATAAGAGTGAATAGCGAACAGGTACGTATTGAACGGCTTGTCGCCGGTGGAGATTCGTTAGGCCGTTTGGCTGATGGGCGAGTGGTATTTGTGCCGGGTGCACTTGCCGGCGAACTGGTGGATGTGCAGATCACACAAAGTAAGAAAGACTTCGCTCGCGGAACAGTAACCAACATCATCGAAGCCTCTGAGCACCGTGTTGAGCCACCGTGCCCGCATGTGGCGCGCGGCTGTGGCGGATGTTCGTGGCAACACCTTGACAACTCACAACACATGGACGCCAAGATTGGCATTGTTAAAGAAGCACTTCGTCGCACAGCAAAAATGGAAAACCTTGAGGTACGTGCAGGCGGGCATGTTGCACCAACGGCATCGCGCACCACGTTGCGCATGGCAGTTGATGCAGAAGGTCGCTTAGGTTTTCGTCGCGCTAACTCGCACGACATTGTCAACACGCCGGTGTGCATGGTTGCGCACCCATTGCTGAATGAGTTCATTGCCGATGTGCGTGTGCACGGTGCAACCGAAGTAACGCTGCGCTGTGGTGCTGCCACGGGCGAAATTGGTGCATGGCTGCACGATGAAGACGGTGAAGATGTGCCGGGTGCAACCATCACCGGCTTGCCAAATGGTGTTGAGGTTGGACGTAAGTCGGTGGTGCATGAAGTGGTGCATGGCGTGAAGTTGCAAGTGTCGATGGCGTCGTTCTTTCAGGCATCGCAAACTGCTGCAGAAATGTTGGTGTCGGAAGTAAACGAAGCAGCAGGTGAGACTGCGCTATCGGGTGGCTTTGGCATGGTTGTTGATGCATACGGTGGTGGCGGGTTGTTTAGTGCAACGCTGCTCGACAACAACACAAAGACCACGCTCATCGAGTCGAATCCATCGGCTTGTTCCGATGCTCGACGCAACTTGTTTGACTACAACGTAAAAGTCGACCAGATTTCGGTTGAGCAATGGAGCCCGCAACCTGCAGGATTGATCATTGCCGACCCAGCACGCAA
>LIAZ01000222.1 GCA_001438985.1 Acidimicrobium sp. BACL17 MAG-120823-bin42
GTGCACTTGCGAGTCCAACTAAAGAACTATTTACAAGCGCAACGACGATGACCGCGCCTTCATTGACATCAGAAATAAATTGGGCGATCTCCATTGGAGCACTGTCGGGAAGCGGACGCAGAAGTTCGAGTAGCTGAACGGCAGCCCCCAGATCGGCTGGTGCAAGGTCACAAATTTGGTAGTCCATAAGCAGAAACTACCCGAGTTGTGCCAATTGTGGTTGTCAAGTACCGCGCTTTTGCTTGGTAATTAGCAGCTTGAGTCTGTTGGCTTAGGCACAGGAAGTGCAAACAGCGGACGTAGCTTCAGGCCGATGTATGTGCCGACAAGTGCAGCAACAGCCCAGAGGTATCCGTGCAAGCTTCCCGATGCAATGCCACTGAAGTAAGCGCCAATGTTGCAACCAGCGGCGAACGTTGCGCCATAACCCATCAATGCTCCACCAATGAGTCCTGCAGGCCACGGTGCGACCAGGAACTTTCTTGTAGAAGCTAAATGCGCCAGCAGCGGCAGATGCAATGAGCGCACCAAGGATGATTCCAAAGTTTGCTACCGAGGTGTTGTCTGCCAAAAGCGATGCATCAAGTCCTGGACGTTCATTCCAGAAAGACCATGACGCAACGTCGATGCCGACATTATTCATAATTTTTGAGGCCCACAAACGGAAGGCACTGGTTACTCCCCATGGACGACCCGTGGTGAGCAGAACTAATGCGTTCAAAACTGCAAGTCCAATGGCACCTACCCAGATTGGCCATGAGCCACGTGCAATTCGAGCAATGCCTACGGTTGATGGAACGCTTTCAAGTGTGGGCGGACGGCGGCGTCGAATGATGAGTTCGGCAGCAACTGCAATCGCAGCGAGAATCGCAAGTGAAAGAGCAACTCCACCCCACAAACCAAATTCGGCGCGGAACGAAACTGGGTCCGCAAATTTTTGGAAACCGCTACCGGTTGTCCAGAAGTCAAAACCTGCGACACCAAGTCCTGATCCGGTGATGAAACCCACCAGCGTGATAACAACAGCAAGGTTTCCTGATCCCGTAGCGAACAGCGTTCCTGATGCACACGAACCGCCTAGTTGCATGCCAATACCAAACAGAGCAGCACCGATGAACAAGGCAAGAGTGATCGGGGCGTAATAACCGTCGGGTGACGTACTGAACCATCCACTGCCGATTTCAAAGACGATGGCAAATAACACCACAGCCAATCCGAGCATGACGGTGTGAGCCTGCAGAGCGCGACCTTGTCCTACTGAGACAAGTTGACGCCAAGCAGAGGTGAACCCAAAACGGGAGTGGAATAGTGTCACACCCAATGCAAGACCGAGGAGGAAAAGAACGGATTTTGCAGATCCCTGTGAGGCTGCGGTGAGCCATAGAAGCAATGCCGAGCCGACGATTCCGGCGGCAATTACTGAGGATTGGATTGAGGGCAGATTCTGGCGAAATGCCCCTATTTGTTGGGTTTGCGGGTCTGTTGTGTTCATAGTTGACAATTATGACCAATTTAGTCGGGAATTGCAACCTGAAGACCACAATCTCTGTTTCACTCAGCA
>LIAZ01000223.1 GCA_001438985.1 Acidimicrobium sp. BACL17 MAG-120823-bin42
GCGCGTGGAAGCCCTCGCGTAACGACGAGAAGAATGGCTCATGCCCATCTTCGTGATGCGCAACTGTTTTGCCATGTTCGTCATCTACCCGCATTAACGAAACCGCAATTGCAGCGCATGCAAACGTGACTGCTGTGACCGCAAATGCAAGCATCGGACCACTCCACTTAATGCACGCAGATCCAACTGCTGGACCAACCATCCAACCAATTGCAAAAACACCTTCGTGCCGTCCGTTTGCTGAATCAATTTCTACACCAGACGCGGTGGCCGCATTAGGAATCAATGCTTTGCGAGCGGTGTATCCGGCAGGGTCGAAGCACGCACCAAGTACAGCAATCACCAAGATCCATGTATAGGTCAACTCGCCGATGGCATTCACCACCAAGAACATCAATACCGACACCATCGACATCACGTCGGAAAACATGGAAATGGCTCGACGGCCAAACCTGTCGATCAGTCCACCAACAACAGGCGAAACCACAATTCCGGGAAGGCTGGAAAGCGCCGCCAATAGCCCTGCCTTTGCGGCTGATCCTGTAAGTTCAAGCACGATCCAGGGCACGGTGATCATGACCACGCCATTAGATATTCCTGACGCTGCGTTGGTTGCCTGCAAAAGACCAAACGCATGCTTATTCTTCACATTTCACAGCGTAACTGAGCCATTTCTCCGCAAGACTCTTTCGGATGAGCAGCATTGTGGTGAGCGAACTTGAATACGGTCCACCAGGTGCAGATCAATTGTTTTTTGATGTCAGTTTTAAAGTCTCACCAGGCGAACACGCAGCAATCGTTGGTGCAAACGGCGTTGGTAAAAGTACTATTTTGCGGATTTTGACTCAAGAGATCGAAGCAGATGGTGGCGAATTCGCAATTGGCGGAACCATGTTGAACATGACACAAGATGTGGGAATGTCGCGACCAAACGACACATTGCGCGAGATGTTGATTGAAGTAGCCCCAAAGAACTTGCGCAATGCAGGACGAGCACTGGTTACTGCAGAAAAAGCGCTCGGTACTGGCGACGACGACGGCATGGGATACGCAAATGCACTTGGCGACTGGGGCGACCTAGGTGGCTACGACCTCGAAGCAAAATGGCAAGCATCTGCACAACGCAGCGTGAAGACTCCAGTCGACGATTTCTCAGTCCGACTCGTTTCCGAACTTTCTGGTGGCGAGCGCAAGCGCTTGGTGCTCGATCTCCTTCTCACTAGCGGCGCCGATGTGCTGCTACTTGACGAACCAGACAACTACCTCGACATCCCAACACGCAAATGGCTTGAGGAACAAATCAAAACCTGCAAATCCACCATCTTGATGGTGAGCCACGATCGAACCCTGCTTGAACAGTGTTCAACAAAAGTTGTGGTCATTGAAGGTTCGGGATGCTGGGTACATGGTGGGTCGTACAAAACATTTCCTGAGGCACGTGCAAAGCGCCAAGAGTTGCTCGGTGACGACCTAAAACGTTGGAATGAAGAAGAACGCCGCCTATTTCACCACATGAAAATCATGAAACAACGCGCTGCACAAAACTTT
>LIAZ01000224.1 GCA_001438985.1 Acidimicrobium sp. BACL17 MAG-120823-bin42
TCCTTACGCATTCGCAATGGCTTTGGTTGGCCTACTTGAATCTTTAATGACGGCAAAACTTGTTGACGATATTACGGATACACACTCTGACAAAACACGTGAAGGATGGGGGCAAGGAGTTGCCAATCTTGTCAGTGGACTTTTTGGTGGTATGGGTGGTTGCGCAATGATTGGTCAAACGATGATCAACGTCAAAACATCTGGAGCGAGAACCAGAATCTCTACTTTTGCTGCAGGTGTTTTTCTACTTATTTTGGTGGTTGGACTTGGTGAAACAGTGGGAAAAATTCCAATGGCTGCGCTTGTTGCGGTCATGATCATGGTTTCAGTTGGAACAATGGATTGGCACAGTATTCATCCACGAACACTTCGACAAATGCCATTTAGTGCAACCACGATCATGCTGACAACGGTAGTGGTAACGGTAACCACGCACAATCTTGCATACGGAGTGATACTCGGAGTCATAGTTGCAATGATCTTCTTCGCACGTCGTGTTGCCCACTTCACTGAGGTTGTTGTTATCGATCAACCAGATGACAACACTTGCGTTTATGCGGTTCGTGGAGTTCTTTTCTTTGCTTCAAGCAATGACTTGTACACGCAATTTGATTATGTCAATGACCCAGAAAATATCATTATCGATTTATCTCAAGCTCAAATTTATGATTCCTCGACTGTTGCTGCTCTTGACGCAATCGTTATGAAATACCAAAACAAGGGTAAAAGAGTGAGTATCACCGGCATCAATGAGCCAAGCGCTAAGTGGAATGCACTAAGCGGCAATTTCGGTCGAGGGCACTAACTGGCAGTTGCGGGATATAAAAGCAGTTGAAATCTCATGCAACGCTAAAACATCCGAATATATGGATGCCAATTGGGATTAGGAAGCGGCTGGTCGTTTTCGAGTGATTCGTCCGAATTCAATGCTCTTTCTTCAGCAGCACTTAATTCGTGTCGAAGAATCATTCTGTAGATGAAAAAGGCGATGATTAACCACCCGATAAGTAACAGTGAAACGAGGAACATGAGTACACCTTAGGAACTGGTGTCTCACCATTCTGTAGATAATTAAGCACGATTTTGTAACAAATATCTGTATGTAAGTATTTGCGCGCTCGGAGGGACACGAGCCCAATCGCTGTGATCCGAAGTTTGTCTAGTACTCAAGCCTGTAAGGTTGCGCTTATTTCTATGGAGGTATAAATGGGAATCAACATTCCAACGCCTGCTCTGATTGGGCTTCAGATTTTATTGATACTGGTCATCGGAATAGTGGTCAGATTCGGAATTAAGCGATCACTGCGAGTATTTATTAAACGAGTTGTTGCTCTGCGCACGGATGGAGGTGGGGTGGAGGAGGCCTCGCGTCGTGCATTGAGGGCAGATACATTGATTCAACTTGCTCACTCAATCACGAGCGTCGTCGTCATAGGAATCGTCTTGCTCTTGATCCTTGGGCAACTTGGTATCAACCTGGCTCCATTATTGGCAGGTGCTGGAGTTGCAGGTATTGCGATTGGTTTTGGC
>LIAZ01000225.1 GCA_001438985.1 Acidimicrobium sp. BACL17 MAG-120823-bin42
GTGTGCGCGGGGTGGTGCACAAATGCAGTGATGCTCAAAGCGACGAATACTTTGAATCACGCCCGAGGGAATCTCAAATTGGAGCATGGGCATCTCCTCAGTCTGAAGTCATTGCCGACCGAGAGGAGTTAGTGCGCAGGGTTGCAGACGCAGAGCACACCTTCGCCGGTCGCGACGTGACGCGACCACCACATTGGGGAGGCTGGGTGCTACAGCCAAGCGAGTTTGAGTTTTGGCAGGGGCGACCCAGTCGGTTACACGATCGTTTTCGGTATGTTCGCCAGCCCGATACGACGTGGGTAATTACTCGGCTTGCTCCGTAGCGTCGCCAATAGGGGACCAGGAAGATACGGCTTGGGCGAGCCCGTTAATCAGTGATTGCGTGTGGGGCGTTAGGTGTGGTCCTTCCCAGTCCCACCACAACGGACTGGCTCCACGCACACGTGGCGGTAACTCAATCTGAACGCCTTGCTGCCGAACTCGGTTAACGGGGTTGAGTTCGTGTTGACCCGCTAAGTCAGTAGGGATGTGTTCGAGGTCGTCGATGATTCGATAGGCGGGAAGCGCCATCCTCAGATGATGTCCGACATGGCGGGCAAGCGGGCGGTTGCGACCACCGAGCAACAGGCTGGTAAAGAAACCTTGTCGACCAAACCCATGAATGGTGATGACGGTATCTACATGATTCAGAAAATGATCGAGCACAACGGAGTGTTGTGGGTCGATGCGATGCGATGGGATATGCCATTTTAAGTCTGCAGGTTGTTGAATCCCGTAGTACGAACTTCCCGTCATTGCTGCTGCTTGTTTGGCAATGACGTCAGTGGCTTCTTCAAGTCCGCCGCCATGAAACGCCATAAACCCGAACGTGCCACGAATTTCGCTTTCCTCAAACACATCAGGGTGGGCCAATAGTTGGTCGAGCACGATGGCTACTTTTTCCGTACTCGCTGAATCGAACGTGAAGCAATAACCATGATGACTGCGTATACGACAATGGCAACAAAGATCATGGCAAGTCGTGGGGCGCCTTGTCGTTGAATGAATTGGGAAATGTTGGTTTGCCAACTTTCAACATTTGACACAACATTGCCAAGTGATTCACGTTCGGAAATAGCGACATACCAATACCATGTGAGATACGCACCAGTGAGTGTGATGAATGCTGCTGCAACTTTGTCGACATATCGCAAACCATTCTTCAGAAAGCGGGTGACACTCGTTTTCGCAGCGGCGAGTGCAACTGTGAGCGCAGTGACAAGTAATGACATGCCAAGTCCATACATTGCAATGCTGCCAACACCCGACACAAATCCGTTTGTGCCAATCGAGCCAAGAATGACGGTGGTGAGTAAACCAATGGTGCAACCAATGCTGGCTACTGCATAGGCGATACCAAATACAAACATCGCAATAAGTGAAGTGTCTCGTTTCGCGCCGGGTAGAGCAGTGGAGAACGAAGGTTTCCAGCCCAACAGCATTGCGATGCCTAAGACCATCAGTATGAGCCCGAC
>LIAZ01000226.1 GCA_001438985.1 Acidimicrobium sp. BACL17 MAG-120823-bin42
ATGATGTGCGACGAAGTAATGGCCGGCTTTGGTCGTTGCGGAGAATGGTTCGCTGTTAACCATTGGGATGTAACGCCAGACCTTATTTGTTTCGCCAAGGGCGTGAATTCTGGTTACGTTCCACTTGGCGGTGTAGTGATCAGTCAAAAAATTGCCGACACATTTAAAGACCGTGTATACCCAGGCGGACTCACCTACAGCGGTCACCCACTTGCATGTGCCGCCGCAGTTGCGTCAATCAACATTTTCAAAGAAGAACTCATCATTGAAAATGCACGCATGCTTGGCGAAACCGTTATCGGACCAGAGCTTGAAAAACTAAAAGCGAAGCACCCATCGGTCGGCGACGTACGCGGACTTGGTGTGTTCTGGGCAATCGAACTGGTGCGCAACCGCGAAACCCGCAAGCCGCTTGTTCCATTCAACGCAACCGGTGCAGATGCTAAGCCAATGCTCGACTTTGCAGCAGAGTGCAAGAAGCGTGGCCTATGGCCATTTACGCACTTCAACCGCACTCACGTTGTGCCGCCATGCAATGCAACACCAGATGAAGTGCGTGAAGGAATCGCCATCATCGACGAAGCATTGACAGTTGCCGACGCGCTGTACGAAGGCTGACCTATTTCTTCGGGTTACAGCTGTGCTGTAACCCGAACAGAACCAACAACGCTGCCGTGACCCATGATGGGTGCAGCAAACGCACGCTCATCGACATTGCTGATGTTGATGCCAAGTCTTTGTAACGCACTCTTCATTACGGGTGGTCGTGCGCGATTTGCGCCATCTGCAATTTTGAGCGCGATCGCTCGGCCGTCGGGCATTGCAATTGCAAACACTCCTTCGGCTCCGTCTTTACCAAACAACCCAGGAACCCCCTGAATCAACAGGGTGATGTCGCGCGTTGGGCCACCAACCATTTCGGGATGCGTGCGCATTGCGTGGGCAACGCGTGCAGCGCCCGACCCATCTGGTGCAATAGCAACTGCTCGAAATGCACGCGCCAAACCAGTCAATGACAGCGCATGCGCAGGTGCGCCACATCCGTCAATGGCAATGTAGGTTGCGTCTTCCCCTGCGAGTTCGGGCACCATCTCGGTAATGCGTTGCTGTAACGGGTGATCTACATGTAGATAGCTGCCTAAGTCCCATCTGTTGTGCACACATGTTGCCAACATTCCCGAATGCTTACCCGAGCAATTCATTTGTAATGAGGTTTTTACTCCGCCACCTCGAACCACGGCTTCATGAGCATCAGGGTCAAGCGGGTAATCGGCGGTGTTCAACAAATCGTGTTCAGTGAGTCCTGCCTGCGACAAAATATCGGTTGCTGCGCGCAAATGCTCGGGCCGGCCGTCATGGCTCGCGCACACCAACGCCAACAAATGTGGCGGTAAATCAAGACCACTTGCCACCATTGCCGTTGCCTGTATGGGTTTAGTCAATGAACGTGGAAACACAATTGCAGATGGATCGCCTAGAGCAAATTCAACCGAGCCATCT
>LIAZ01000227.1 GCA_001438985.1 Acidimicrobium sp. BACL17 MAG-120823-bin42
GTGGATTCCGCTTCGTCAGAAACCAGGCATCGGAACATTGCTCAATGCAGTTGAGATCGGCCTCGTTGCAGGCATCGTCATTGAAGTACTGCCTCGAGCCGAATCGTTGCCACTGCGCATAGCGCTGATGCTCGGCGGCATTGTGATTCTTGGAATCGGATCTGGCCTATACATCGGCGCAGGACTTGGACCTGGTCCTCGTGATGGTTTATTCACTGGTCTCGCCGAACGCGGCTTCACAGTGAGTCGCGCACGCACCATTGTTGAGATCAGTGTTCTTGTTGTGGGTTTTGCGCTCGGAGGCGCAGTTGGAGTCGGAACGCTGGTCTTTGCGTTCGGGATTGGGCCAATTGTTGCTCGCACGCTCCCACTGCTCCACCTAGCACCGCTGGAAGCAGTTACCGAAGAAGAGCAGTGGGGCGAGTAACGAGTTAGTAGCGGTATGCCTCTGGCTTAAACGGGCCACTTGGCGCAATACCGAGGTAATCAGCCTGCTCATCAGTCATCCGCGTTAGCACTGCACCGAGTGCATCAAGGTGCAACGCTGCAACTTTTTCATCAAGATGTTTCGGCAACACGTACACACCAAGCGGGTACTTATCAAGATTGTTAAAGAGCTCCATCTGAGCAATTACCTGATTTGAAAATGAGCAACTCATCACGAAGCTTGGGTGTCCGGTGGCGCAACCAAGGTTGACCAATCGACCTTCTGCCAACACGATTACTGCGTGTCCGTCTTTGAACGTCCACAGATCGGTACCAGGCTTAAGTTCGTCCCGCACTGCCCCGCTGCGAGCAAGTCCGGCCATGTCGATTTCATTATCAAAGTGTCCGATATTGCACACAATTGCGTTGTGCTTCATGCGCGCCATGTGATCAACAGTGATGATTGCTTCGTTGCCCGTTGCTGTCACGAACACGTCCGCCGTCGCCACCATGTTTTCCAATGTGTCGACCTGGTAGCCCTCCATCGCTGCCTGCAATGCATTGATTGGGTCAATCTCGGTCACGATCACGCGAGCGCCTTGGCCACGAAGGCTCTGTGCGCAACCCTTGCCCACGTCGCCATAACCACACACCACTGAAGTTTTTCCAGCAAGCATCACATCGGTTGCACGGTTGATTGCGTCAATCAATGAGTGTCGGCAACCATAAAGATTGTCGAACTTGGACTTCGTCACACTGTCGTTGACGTTGATCGCAGGAAACAGCAGTTCACCCTTTTCTGCCATCTTGTACAAACGCTTCACACCAGTAGTGGTTTCTTCCGTTACACCCTTGATGCCTTTTGCCATCTTCGTCCATTTCGTTGGATGTGTTTTGAGTGTGCGCTGCAACAAACCAAGCACAATGGCAAGCTCGGGATTGGATGCCGAAGTTGGATCTGGAACTTCGCCAGTTGCCTCGTACTCGACACCCTTGTGCAACAACATGGTTGCATCGCCGCCGTCATCAAGGATCATGTTCGGTCCATCACCGTCTGGCCAT
>LIAZ01000228.1 GCA_001438985.1 Acidimicrobium sp. BACL17 MAG-120823-bin42
ATTTGCGGGTGATTGGAATTCGCCGTATGACGGCGCGCGATGGTCTGACCCATCAGATATCGATATCGATCACGTCGTTGCCTTAAAAGAGGCGTGGGATTCCGGCGCATGGTCATGGAGTTCGGCACAACGTCGCGCATTCGCTAACGACACATCAGATAGTCGCACGTTGCTTGCGGTGACCGACTCGGTGAATCAGTCAAAGAGCGACAAGGACCCATCTAACTGGCTGCCACCACTGCAGTCGTACACCTGCACCTACATCGGAAATTGGATTGCCGTAAAAGTGCGGTGGAACCTGTCGATGGATGCAAGTGAGTATGGCCGAATAAGGAACTTGTTGCAGTCAACGTGTGCATCGCTTGACATCGCCCCAATTCCTAACCTGCCAAGTGTTGCGGGTGGTGCGATTGCAACGGTGACACCGCCAGCATCACTGTCGCCAACACCAACGAGTGCCACTGCAACAACAACCAACGTGACGAGCGCTCCGACTGGACAAATATCCCCGGGTTCCTATTGCTCGCCTGAAGGCGCAATTGGCTATTACACGCTCAGCGGGGCGACATCACCCACCACATACATCTGTTCTAAAACAAACGCAGCGGGGGAGCCCTACTCGGGTGGGCGTGCGCGATGGCGACGCGCATAGCCATCGGAATTTGTAGTTTCTGCCGTTAGCATGGCGGGACTATGTCGAAGAAGACCAAGAAGAAAAAGGCCAAGATGCGTCGCTCAAAGGCCAACCACGGTAAGCGTCCGAACATGGGGCGTGGCTGAGCAGTAACGCCAGCGTGCCTGCATCAGATGCAGCACGGTTGAGTGAATTGGTCATCGGTGGTTCTCGTGTCAATTGGGCACAGATTGGAATCATCTTTTCGGGATTCGGTACTCACCTCATCGGTGATGTTGTCCTGCGTATCGATGAAAGTTTGCCCCCAGGATTACACGCGTGGGCACTGAGCAATAGTGATCCGATTGTTTCTGCAATTGATGGAATACCAACTTCGGCAGTTGAACACGCATCGATACCAGAAACTCGACACTCACAAAAGTTTGCGCTCGAGGCATTGTCTATTGATCACGTTGTCGTCAACACGCCCGACTTGGAGCGAACCTCACGGGCTTTACATGACGCAACAGGGTCTGAACTAAAACGCATTCGTGATGCTGGAAATGGAATGCGTCAAGGGTTTCATCGACTCGGCAGCATCATTGTGGAAATCGTGAGCGCTCCAAATGTGCCCGCGGGAGATGCGGCTCTGTGGGGATTTGTGCTCAACGTTGCAGACGTGAACGCAGTTGCTGCGTATCTTGGCCCAGATGTGTTGAGCCCACCGAAACCAGCGGTGCAAAAAAATCGATTGATCGCTACGTTTCGTGGAAGTGTTGGGCTGGGTGTGCCACTTGCCTTAATGAGTGATGTGTTAGTGGATGACGTTTAAGAATTAGTCATCATCAGTTGCATCGGGATCG
>LIAZ01000229.1 GCA_001438985.1 Acidimicrobium sp. BACL17 MAG-120823-bin42
AATTGCAGGTGATTGGATTTCGCCTTATGACGGCGCGCGATGGTCTGACCCATCAGATATCGATATCGATCACGTCGTTGCCTTAAAAGAGGCGTGGGATTCCGGCGCATGGTCATGGAGTTCGGCACAACGTCGCGCATTCGCTAATGACACATCAGATAGTCGCACGTTGCTTGCGGTGACCGACTCGGTGAATCAGTCAAAGAGCGACAAGGACCCATCTAACTGGCTGCCACCACTGCAGTCGTACACCTGCACCTACATCGGAAATTGGATTGCCGTAAAAGTGCGGTGGAACCTGTCGATGGATGCAAGTGAGTATGGCCGAATAAGGAACTTGTTGCAGTCAACGTGTGCATCGCTTGACATCGCCCCAATTCCTAACCTGCCAAGTGTTGCGGGTGGTGCGATTGCAACGGTGACACCGCCAGCATCACTGTCGCCAACACCAACGAGTGCCACTGCAACAACAACCAACGTGACGAGCGCTCCGACTGGACAAATATCCCCGGGTTCCTATTGCTCGCCTGAAGGCGCAATTGGCTATTACACGCTCAGCGGGGCGACATCACCCACCACATACATCTGTTCTAAAACAAACGCAGCGGGGGAGCCCTACTCGGGTGGGCGTGCGCGATGGCGACGCGCATAGCCATCGGAATTTGTAGTTTCTGCCGTTAGCATGGCGGGACTATGTCGAAGAAGACCAAGAAGAAAAAGGCCAAGATGCGTCGCTCAAAGGCCAACCACGGTAAGCGTCCGAACATGGGGCGTGGCTGAGCAGTAACGCCCGCGTGCCTGCATCAGATGCAGCACGGTTGAGTGAATTGGTCATCGGTGGTTCTCGTGTCAATTGGGCACAGATTGGAATCATCTTTTCGGGATTCGGTACTCACCTCATCGGTGATGTTGTCCTGCGTATCGATGAAAGTTTGCCCCCAGGATTACACGCGTGGGCACTGAGCAATAGTGATCCGATTGTTTCTGCAATTGATGGAATACCAACTTCGGCAGTTGAACACGCATCGATACCAGAAACTCGACACTCACAAAAGTTTGCGCTCGAGGCATTGTCTATTGATCACGTTGTCGTCAACACGCCCGACTTGGAGCGAACCTCACGGGCTTTACATGACGCAACAGGGTCTGAACTAAAACGCATTCGTGATGCTGGAAATGGAATGCGTCAAGGGTTTCATCGACTCGGCAGCATCATTGTGGAAATCGTGAGCGCTCCAAATGTGCCCGCGGGAGATGCGGCTCTGTGGGGATTTGTGCTCAACGTTGCAGACGTGAACGCAGTTGCTGCGTATCTTGGCCCAGATGTGTTGAGCCCACCGAAACCAGCGGTGCAAAAAAATCGATTGATCGCTACGTTTCGTGGAAGTGTTGGGCTGGGCGTGCCACTTGCCTTAATGAGTGATGTGTTAGTGGATGACGTTTAAGAATTAGTCATCATCAGTTGCATCGGGATCA
>LIAZ01000230.1 GCA_001438985.1 Acidimicrobium sp. BACL17 MAG-120823-bin42
GTGCACCCACACCACGCTTGGGTCGTCAATTGGTTCGCCATACACATCGCTGTTAGTGAGTCGTTCGGCAAGGTTGCGATCGGTTAGGCCAGCAAAGTTGATGAGCCAACGATCAGTCGATTTCTTTGATGTTGCGATGTCGTACCACGTGCCGGCAATCCATAACTTGGCGCCTTTGCCCGTGCGCAACGGATGATCACTAAACAGGTCGAGATACATTTCGCCACGAACACCGTGTGGTCGCCCAACGCGACCGACGTGCAACAGACCGTGTGGTGGTTGCGAATTAGTTGTCGACGAAGTCGACATCGACATCCACGCCATCGCGTGTTGCAGCAGCGCGCACCACGTTGCGGATGCTCATTGCGGTACGACCGCGGCGTCCGATGACGCGACCGAGGTCGCCTTCACCAACGCGAACTTCCAACAACACTTTGTCGCCATCGTTGCTTCCTTCAACAACAACCGCATCTGGGTTGTCGACAATGGAGCGCACAACGTGATCGAGCACTGCCGTAGCAATAGGTGCTGGAATGAGATTTGCTGAATCAGTCACAGAAAAAGAAAGTCTTACTTGGACTTCTTGGTTGCCATGAACTCGGCCCATACGCCAGAGATTTCGAACAACTTCTTGACGCGCTCGCTTGGCAATGCACCTTGCTTCAACCACTTCATGGCTTTTGCATTGTCGACGGTAAGAGCTGATGGCTCAGACTGTGGGTGGTAGTTACCAACGATTTCGAGGAAACGACCATCGCGGGCAGAACGTGAATCGGCAGCGACGATGCGATAATGCGGCTGCTTGGTTTTGCCTACTCGTGTGAGGCGAAGCTTTACTGACATGGCTTGCAGGCTATCGGGACGGGGGCCGTGAGCCCAACGCCGCAGAGAGGTCCATTCCCCCACCGCCAAAGGGGTTGAATCCGCCCTTGCCACCCTTTTTGCCGCCGCCACCCATGCGCTTCATCATCTTTTGCATTTCGGTGAACTGCTTCACCAATTTGTTTACGTCGGCGATTTGTGTGCCGCTGCCATTGGCGATGCGTTGGCGACGACTGCCATTGATGATCTCTGGCTTGCGACGTTCTTCGGGTGTCATCGAGCGAATGATCGCTTCGGTGCCCTTCACCATGTCGTCAGAGATCTGCGCGTTCTTCATTTCTTTTGGCATACCCGGCAACATGCCCATCACCGAAGACAAGTTGCCCATTTTTTTGAGTTGTTGCAGTTGATCGAGGAAGTCATCGAGTGTGAACTCGCCTTCCATCAGTTTTGCTGCGGCTTTTTCGGCTTCGTCTTTTTCGAATACTTTCTCAGCTTGTTCGATCAGCGTGAGCATGTCGCCCATGCCAAGAATGCGGCTGGCCATGCGATCGGGATGGAACTGTTCGAACGCGTCGAGTTTTTCGCCCGTTGCAGCAAACGCGATGGGTTTACCAATTACTTCTTTTACGCTGAGCGCTGCACCAC
>LIAZ01000231.1 GCA_001438985.1 Acidimicrobium sp. BACL17 MAG-120823-bin42
CGCTTTGTTCTCTTCGTAAAAACTGGTGAGGCCCCAATGTTTTGCTTTCCCCAACCGTGCTGCCTCCATTTTCCAACGAAACAGCGGGTGCAAATCAACTGGTAGGTGCGCTGCTTCGTGCCCCCAATACTCAAATAGCTTTTGCGCTTCTGTTGCCTTGGGGATTGCGTTGCGGTTGTGGTTGCCTAGTCGTGAAAACAGCGGAAGTTCTTGGCTGCGCACCAACACATTCACAGAATCAATTTGAATCACGCCAAGTCGTGAAATGAGCGCATCAACGTCACGCTGAGTTGCCTTAGTTTTTGGACGCGCAGTATCAAAACCTTGTGCGGCTAGCGCAATGCGTCGCGCATCAGCGATCGACAGACTGTCGAATCGCTTGGCCATGAAGAACTAGTCGGCGACAGTGATGGTGACTGAACGAATGACTACGTCATCTTTCGGACGATCGCCAGGACCTGTTGGTACGTTCTGCATCATCTCGACAATGTCGAGGCCCTTAACAACTTGTCCGAACAACGAATATGCAGGTGGCAACCCCACGCCACTTGGTCCGCTGATCAAAAAGAACTGTGAACCGTTGGTGTTTGGTCCAGCATTGGCCATTGCGAGTGAACCAATTTGGTATTTGCCAGGCTTTGGCAACTCGTCAACAAACTTGTAACCAGGGCCACCGCGACCATTGCCGTCTGGGTCGCCACCTTGGCAGACGAAACCTTGGATGATGCGGTGAAAAATCACGCCGTCGTAATAATGCTGCGCAGCAAGAAACACGAAGTTGTTTACGGTGATTGGCGCTGCAATTGGGTCGAGCGCAATAACCAATGTGCCCATGCTGGTTTCCATGGTGGCGGTGTAACGCTTCGATGGGTCAATGCCCATCTCTGGCGCTGCGTCAAATTTTTGTTTCTTTGGTGCTGATCCATCAAGTGGTGGGAAGTTCGACATAGGGCAAAACCCTAGCGGTGGATTTAGCCTGATCGCATATGCTGGTGCACATGAGTGATGCACTAGATCTTGATGCCATTGAAGCCAACTTGAACGATGTTGAAGTTGCCCTCGAGCGCCTCGAGTCGGGCACCTATTTTGTTGACGAAATCACGGGTTCAGCGCTGAGCGAAGATGTGCTCAGCACCAACCCAACTGCACGTCACGCTTAGCGGTCGCGCATTTTTGCGAGCAAGCGCAAAATTTCGAGGTACAGCCACACGAGTGTGACCATGATGCCAAGCGCTGCAAACCACTCCATGTGTTTTGGTGCGCCTGCTGCCTCGGCCTTATCGATGAAGTCGAAGTCGAGTGCCAAGTTCATGGCAGCAAGACCAGCAACCAACACGCTGAAGCCAATGCTCATCGTGCTTGATCCGGTTGGAATCAGGTTGGCGCCAAAGAAGCCAGCAACAAACGAGAACAGATAAAACACAACAAGGCCAAGCGTTGCACCAATCACGATG
>LIAZ01000232.1 GCA_001438985.1 Acidimicrobium sp. BACL17 MAG-120823-bin42
CTGTTCCGACTGTGACCCTGAGACTGCCTTCACATTCATGGCTTCTATTTCGAACGAGAACTCCTGCAGCACGAAGATCGGACACAATGCGTTCAGCATGCTCTCCGACCATGAATAGAACAAAGTTGCCATCGGATTTGAAATGCCGAATACCAAGTCTGCTCAATTCAGCACTGACATAACTTCGAGCTTGAACAACTTGGTTGACATAGTTTTCTACGTATGCCTTGTCCTTGATTGCGGCCACAGCGGCAGCTACCGCTACATAATTGACGCTGTACGGAGATTGCGCCTTACGCACCCACCCAATGTTGCTTGCAGATGAAATCAGGAAGCCACACCGAAGGCCCGCCATCCCATAAGCCTTTGACATAGTTCGACTGATGAATAAGTTTCCATATTCACTCAGTAATCCAATTGCAGTGATGCCACAAAACTCCATATACGCCTCGTCAATGAGCACCACGGCATTCGGCGCAGCCTCCAAAATGCGGCGAATTTCGGGAATCGAGATGGCCCCACCTGTTGGATTGTTGGGATTTGCAATAAAGATTGCATTTGTTGACGCAGATATTGACAGGAGAAGTGCATCCATAGGGAACTCCAAATCAGTGTCAAGCGAATATTTCACTTCGCGCACTCGCACTCCCGCTACCTCGGCATAAAAGCGGTACATGGCATATGACGGACTGGTAATCACGAGTTCGTCACCTGCATCCATGTATGTGTTGATCAGCAACTGGATTGCCTCATCTGTTCCATTAGTGATAGCCAACTGCGCCGAGTCAACTTCAAAGAATGAAGAAAAGATGTCTCGTGCCGAGCTGTACTCGGGGTACATGGCCACGCTGTTCACTGAAAGCGCCTGTACAACTGCGGCAGTGACCGTCGGCGAACACCCCACAGTATTTTCGTTGAAATCAAGCCGTACTGCTGCTCCTCTTCCTTGCGTGGGAGGAGAATATGCCTGCATATTCACAATAGATTTACGCGGATTCATCATTCCTCATTTCCACGCTGCGTGCATGGGCTTCCAAACCTTCTGCACGCGCCAACACCGTGACAGAGGACTCAAGTGTGCTCAACGCTGTCTTGCTTAATTCTTGAACGGTTATCACTTTCACAAAATCGTTCACGCTCAGCCCGCCACGAACTGCTGCAACACCCGATGTCGGCAAAACATGGTTTGGCCCACTCGCGTAATCACCTGCAGCCTCTGTGCTGTACCGACCGACAAAGATTGATCCAGCATTGTTGACTCGTGCGACATCGCCCATCTGCTCTACCGACAAGTGTTCAGGCGCAATAACATTTGCCAGTTCGAAAGCCGACTCGGTTGATTGACACACAACAATCGCACTGTTTTCTACGATTGCCCGTTCTGCAACACGTGCCGTTGGCAACGTAGACAGCTGAATCG
>LIAZ01000233.1 GCA_001438985.1 Acidimicrobium sp. BACL17 MAG-120823-bin42
TTCTTTTTTGGTGTCTCAACAATTTTTGGATTCATGTCATTCACTAATACGTCGATTGCCAACGCAACACTGATCGGCACAACATCTTCGGCCATGATGCTGTTTATCGCACCAAGGTTCTTAAAAGAAAAGATCACCAAACTGCAGGTGTTGTTTGCGTTCAGCAGTTTTTGTGGTGTTGCCCTTGTAGTGGTTGCTGCAGGTGGCGGTGGAGGAGCCGCCTTGTACGGGGATGTTCTTGCCCTGATCAACGCTGTGCTGTGGTCTGGCTATTTTGTAGCCACTAAGCGCATGCGAACGGATGGTATCGATATCTGGTCGTTCATGTTTAGCATCGCGATGATTCAGGCTGTGATCGCGGGAGTCTGGGCACTGTTAACAAGTGATGACATCATGTCAATCTCAACTCGTGACTTTGTGTTGGTGTTAACCATGACGTTGATACCCGGAACAGTTGGCCACACTGCGATTGTGTGGGCGCAAAAATATGTTGCGGCGTCGACATCATCATTGATCTGTTTGCTTGGACCAGTTATTTCAATGTTCTTTGCCTGGTTGATCTTTGAGCAGAGTATTAAGCCATGGCAAATGGTCGGTGCGGTCATTGTTCTGTCGTCGTTGGCTGGGGTAGTGCGATACGGCACGTCAGAAGCAGCCAAAGCTGACGTGTTGAGGAATGCAGACCCCCTGCTAAACTCAAATCCGTAATACATGCGGACGTGGCTCAGTTGGTAGAGCATCACCTTGCCAAGGTGAGGGTCGCGAGTTCGAATCTCGTCGTCCGCTCCAGTAGTTTTCGGGTTGTGATTGTGAACGGAATTGAAATTGGTCCTGATCGAGACCTCGCTGGAGCAAACTTTGCTGACGCCGATCTGAGAGGCGCCAATTTGCAGGGCGCTGATCTCAGTGGAGCAAATCTCAGACGAGCCAATTTGGCTGGTGCAAATCTTGTCGACGCCTTGCTCGTAGGTGCAGATTTTTCACAGGCAAAACTTTGGGGAGCTGGGCTTTGTGGAGCTGACTGTTACCAAGCCATCTTTATCAAGGCAAACCTTGAAGGCTGCAACTTGAAGGATGCGAATCTAGATGGAGCTAATTTTGAGGATGCCAATCTTGAGGGTGTAAACCTGGAAGGAGCAAATCTTTCTGGCTTTGATCTGTGGGGAGACAATCTCATAGGAGCAAATTTGAAGGGTGCCAATCTCGCAAACGCAATACTTGAGGGCGCAAACTTTTCTGGCGTGATCATGCCTGATGGCTCAATCCACGAATAGTAAGTGACTGGTACAGTCTTTGCTCATGAGTCAACTCGGTATTAGTCAAATAGTCAGTCAAACTCGGTCTGCATTTCAATCAGGC
>LIAZ01000234.1 GCA_001438985.1 Acidimicrobium sp. BACL17 MAG-120823-bin42
GCGCTGTGTTGTTTGAACCTGCGCTAATCGCTGGCTTCACAATGACGTCAGCAGAAAACACTTCGTGTGCCAAATCGATTTCAGATTCAACAAACACCGTGTTCATCACTGCGATGTCGGAGTTCATTAACTCGCGCAAGTAACGCTTGTCGAGGTTCCACTCAACAATCGGCAATGTGTTCAGCAAACGCGTTTGTGTTGCCACCGCTTTTAGCCACGCACTGAACTCGGCAATACGTTCGTGGTAGTCCCACGGGCTGCGCAACACGGCAATTGAATACTCGTTCCATTGCACCTGCGGATCGTCCCAGTTGACAATGTTCCACTTCACCCCAGCTACATCAAGAGCACGACTCAGGATCCCAAGATCCTTATCGTACCCTCGTGCTGATTCTGTGGTAACGAGCGCAATCATGTTTGATAATGCGCTCGCAAAGGTCTACTTGGTTTAGTAGTCCTCCATGCCTCCGCCTGGCATTGCAGGCTCAGCATCTGCTGGCTTATCGGCAATGACAGCTTCGGTGGTGAGGAACAATGCAGCAATGGAACCCGCGTTTTGCAATGCAGAACGCGTTACCTTTGCAGCGTCGATAACGCCCAGTTTGACAAGGTCTTCGTATTCGCCGGTTGCAGCATTGAGGCCTTCGTTGCCCTTCATATTGCGAACCTTTTCGACAACGACTCCGCCTTCAAGACCAGCGTTTTCGGCAATCTGCTTCAACGGGCCTTCAAGTGACTTGGCAACCAAGCGTGCACCCGTTGCTTCGTCGCCCTTCAAGGTTTCGGACAGTGCAAACACTGCTGCTTGCGAGCGAAGTAGTGCAACGCCGCCGCCAGGAACTACGCCTTCTTCAATGGCTGCCTTGGTGGTGCTGACTGCGTCCTCGATGCGGTGCTTCTTTTCCTTCAATTCAACTTCGGTTGCAGCGCCCACCTTCAACACAGCAACGCCGCCTGAAAGTTTCGCCAAACGCTCTTGCAACTTTTCGCGGTCGTAATCGCTGTCGGTGTTGTCGATCTCGGCCTTAATCTGCGAAATGCGGCCCTTGATATCGGCATCGCTGCCAGCGCCTTCGATGATGGTGGTTTCGTCTTTGGTGACCACGATCTTCTTTGCGCGACCTAACAAATCAAGTGTGGTGTTGTCGAGCTTGAGGCCAACTTCTTCGCTGATTACTTGGCCACCCGTAAGAATTGCAATGTCTTGCAACATGGCTTTGCGACGATCACCAAAACCAGGTGCTTTCACCGCAACGCTCTTAAACGTGCCGCGAATCTTGTTGACAACCAGAGTTGCCAATGCTTCGCCTTCGATGTCTTCGGCAACGATGACCAACTGCTTGCCCGTCTGCATTAC
>LIAZ01000235.1 GCA_001438985.1 Acidimicrobium sp. BACL17 MAG-120823-bin42
ACTCTCGAGACCGAAATCTATTTTCGTGCAGTACAACTTGGCGACCTTAACGGTGCAGTTGCAATCAGTCTGATCCAGACCCTCTTTCTGGCAATCGTGCTGTACGCATGGATGCGCTGGACACGAACATCGTCGACGCTTGCAGTTGTTCACTCGCATGCTGCCTCACCATCACGCACTTCCCATTGGGTGGCCATCAGTGTTGTGGGCTTTGTATCCGGCACCGCTGTGATTGCACCACTGATTGCAGTTGCATATCGTTCGGCAACAGGCTGGTCGCAGGTATGGTCGCGCAGTACAGCATCATCACTTTTTGTCAGTGTGCGGTACGCAGTGATTTCGGCCATCATTGCCACGTTGATCGGATCATGTATCGCACTTGCGGTTGCGTATTCAACAACCTCAGCGCGAGTGATCGAACTCATCACCTCGCTTCCACTGATGATCTCTGCTGTCACGATTGGACTCGGCGTGCTCATCACATTTGACACATCTCCATATGCGTTTCGCTCTGCATGGTGGATCACGCCGGTTGCACATTCACTGATTGCTATTCCATTGGTAGTTCGAATTGTGTTGCCCCTCGTGCGGACAATCCCTCAAAGCCTGCGTGATGCTGCTGCAACGCTTGGGTCCGGTCCACGGGTTCAGTGGCTCACCGTTGACCTACCGCTCATGCGACGAGGCATCGCTACGGCATTGGCGCTGTCGGCAGCCGTCTCTATTGGCGAATTCGGGGCAACCAGTTTCCTCACTCGCCAGTCAAACGAAACGCTTCCTGTGACCATTGCTCGATTGCTCTCACGACCAGGAGAAAGTCAGCATGCACAGGCTTACGCACTTGCAACGCTGTTTTTCGTGTTTAGCATTGGAGCCGTGTTCATTGCCGAAGTAACGCGCAACAAACGGAATACCACTTCCTAATGCTGCGCATTGTTGATCTGACGATTCATTACGCAGATGAGGTCATTCTGGACGGCGTATGCCTCGAGGTTGGCACCGGAGAAGTGGTCTCACTCGTTGGTCCAAGCGGTGAAGGCAAAACAACCCTGCTGCGCGTGATTGCCGGTATTGAACGCGCAGAGTCAGGATCGGTCTTTGTGGATGGCCGTGATGTCACATCGTTGCCAACATTTAAACGCGGAATTGGGCTGGTGTTTCAAGATAACCAACTGTTCCCCCACCTCAACGTTGCAGAAAATGTCGCGTACGGGCTGCGCGGGCTCAGCAAGAACCAAAAATCGCAGCGAGTGACCGAACTGCTGCAACTTGTTGGACTTGCCGACATAGCCGAGCGTGATGTAGCCGTGTTATCGGGCGGCGAAGCCAAAC
>LIAZ01000236.1 GCA_001438985.1 Acidimicrobium sp. BACL17 MAG-120823-bin42
GCGCATCGGTGCTCTATCACCTCACCAAAGCAGGCTGGAGCGATGTTGTGCTCGTGGAGCGCAAAGAACTCACTGCTGGTTCAACCTGGCACGCTGCCGGTGGTATGCACACGCTGAACGGCGACCCAAACGTTGCACGATTGCAGCAGTACACCGTCAACTTGTACAAGGAGATTGAGGCCGAGTCTGGGCAGAACTGCGGCATTCACTTGCCAGGTGGTTTGCAACTTGCCGACACACCAGAACGCCTCGACTGGTTGAAGATGGCAATGGCGCGCGGTCGCTACTTGGGCATGAAGATGGAAATGTTGTCCATGAAGGAAGCAAAAGAACTCAACCCACTGCTTGAAGAGAAGTACTTCGTTGGTGCGTTGTATGACGAAGACGAAGGTTCGGTCGACCCATACGGCGTTACTCACGCATACGCAATTTGTGCGCGTAATCGCGGCGCAGAGGTGTACACCAATACCATGGTGAACGATATTAAGCAACGCCAAGACGGCACATGGACCGTGTACACCGATAAGGGTGAGATCCACACCGAGCACGTGGTGAACGCTGGTGGTTTGTGGGCGCGCGAAGTTGGCCGCATGGTTGGACTCGAGTTGCCTGTGTTGGCAATGGAACACCATTACCTCATGACTGAGCCAATGGATGAAGTCATTGACTACAACAAGACACATGGCAGGGAATTGCCGCACATGATCGACTTCGCTGGTGAAATTTATGCCCGCCAAGAAGGTCAAAGTATTTTGCTCGGAACGTACGAACAGGACAACCGTCCGTGGGCCGCAAAAGACACACCATGGGACTTCGTGTTCCAGCTTTTGCCACACGACTTGGAGCGCATTGCTCCAGAACTCGAGCGTGGATTCGCTCACTTCCCTGCTGTTGGTCGTGCCGGAATCAAGAAGTTCGTCAATGGCCCATTCACCTTCAGCCCAGACGGCAACCCACTTGTTGGCCCAATCAAGGGCATGCCAGGAATGTGGTCGGCATGTGCAGTGATGGCCGGTTTGTCACAAGGTGGCGGCGTTGGCTTGTCGCTTGCCAACTGGATGGTGCACGGCGACCCAGGTGCAGACATTTGGGGCATGGACGTTGCGCGTTACGGCGATTTCGCAACGCTTGCCTACACCAACAGCAAAGTGCGCGAGAACTATTCGCGTCGCTTCCGCATTACGTTCCCGAACGAAGAGCTTCCAGCAGCACGTCCGTTGCTCACCACTCCTATCTATGACCGCTTGATCGAACACAACGCAGTGATGGGCGCTGGCTTTGGCCTTGAGCATCCACTGTGGTTCCAGGACAAGGG
>LIAZ01000237.1 GCA_001438985.1 Acidimicrobium sp. BACL17 MAG-120823-bin42
TTAACACTAGAGACAATTGAGAAAGACAATCGGTAGCCTTATCTCGCTACTTGGCCCCATCGTCTAGTGGCCTAGGACACTACCCTCTCAAGGTAGCGGCACGGGTTCGAATCCCGTTGGGGCTGCAAATCGCTTATGAAACGTTTTCTTGTTATTGCGCTTGCATCAGTTGCACTGATCGCGTGTTCTTCTTCTGAAGAAAACTCATCTGCAGTTGTGTGTCCACCAGCAGATGTTGCAGATGCAGTTGAAATTTCGAGTGAACGTGCACAACTGCTCGTTGGTTCGAAGGAAGAAGATGCAGAACAGTGTGCCGCATTGCTTGGTTGGGGATTTCGCGTTGGCTCACGGGACGGCGAAGACTTTGCATTAACAGCGGATTATTTACCGCAGCGTGTCAACGTTGTGGTGACGATGGGAATTGTGACCGCTATTTCAGTTGGCTAGCAGCGGGGTAGCGATGTGCCCAAGGCATCGCCTCTTCAAGTTGGGAAGCAAGGCGGATGAGTAGATCTTCGCGACCATACGCAGCGACTAGTTGAATGCCAACGGGCAGTCCTGTTGCGGTTGAATGCAGCGGCAGGCTGATTGCTGGTTGACCGCTGGTATTAAATGCGGGAGTGAACGGCACAAAATCTGCAGCGACTTTCATTGGTTTCATCGGATCCCGTGGATCGTTGTTAAATGATCCAATCGGCAGAGAAATGCGTCCTGTTGTTGGCGTAACCAAGATGTCCCATCCATCTGCCCACCATTGCTGCACTGCGCGACGGAAATGTGACGTTGACAAAATTGCGTTGGCATAGTCGGTTGCCGAAGCACGTTTGGAATACTCGGCCATTGTCCAGTTGACAAGTTCAAAATCGTCCGCTGTCACATTGCGGCCCAGCATTTCGGCTGTGCTCTCGCGGGCTACCGACATATTGGTACTCCATATTGAAGTGAACTTCGGTGCAAACGATTGGTCTGCGAGCGCACTTGGCCACGACTCTTCAACAGTGTGGCCAAGTTGTTGCAGCACGCTGACAACACGGTGAACACCTTCTGCGCATTCAGGATCAATGGAGCCTGGTGTTGGTCGGTGATCGAGGAAACCAATCTTGAGTATTCCGGTTGGTGCTCCAACTTCTTGCACGTATGGGCGCAGAGGTGGTGGTGCAATGACACGGTCGCCAACAGATGGGCCTTGTGCAATATCGAGCATGATTGCGGTATCGCGAACCGTTCTGCTGACAACCAGCTCAACGCCAAGATTTGTTTCATCTCGATTTGGTGCAGCCGTGATGCGACCTTGACTTACTTTTAATCCAAC
>LIAZ01000238.1 GCA_001438985.1 Acidimicrobium sp. BACL17 MAG-120823-bin42
TTTGCCCATTCAATTGCAGCAACAATCTTGATGGTCGCAATTGGCCTTCCCGATTCAATCTCATTCTTCAATCAATCAATTGAACCTGGCTTAATTACTCATCTGATTGTTGGAATTGCTCTTGTGTGGTTGCTCAACTTGTTCAACTTTATGGACGGCACCGATGGCATCGCGGCAAGTGAAGCAGCCTTTGTCGCTTTAACTGGAGCGCTTCTCACCATTGTCATGACCTCAACTTCCGACCACAGTGCAGCTGGTTTCGCGCTCGCAGCAAGTGTGCTTGGCTTCCTTGTCTATAACTGGTCGCCCGCAAAGATCTTCATGGGTGATGTGGGAAGCGGATTCCTTGGAATCACGATCGGTGGCCTTGCCCTACTTTCAACACAACAGAATGCAGAGTTGTTGTGGGTGTGGATTATCTTGCTCGGAGTGTTTGTCACCGACGCCACCATCACTTTGCTCCGTCGGCTTGCGCGAAAACAGAAACCACATGTCGCACATCGCAGCCACGCTTACCAACATCTTGCGCTTCGATATCAGTCTCATTCAAAGGTCACCATCGGCATGCTGGCAATCAATGTCCTCTGGTTGCTCCCCATCGCATTTCTCGTTGCAGATGGTCGCCTGATTGGAACTACAGGTGTGTTGATCGCTTACGTTCCACTTGTCATAGCCGCGGTGCTACTTGGGTCTGGCAAGGACTAGGTCACTAGTTAATTCGAGTTAAGCGAACCAACGGAATTTTCCTGCTTGTTTTCAGTTGATAATTTGCAAAATCCGGCCAGATGCCAATCATCGTTTCCCACGCAACTTCACGGTCATTGCCTTCATTCATCGTTTCAGCAATTGCTTGAAATACTTCAGAGCCAACCTGCAATGTGACCTCAGTATTTGCAGTCAAATTCTCATACCAAAGCGGATTTGTCGGGTGTCCCCCTTTTGAGGCAACAATCAAATAGTCATTCCCAAAACGTCCATAAATCAATGCTGTTCGGCGCAACGCTCCGGACTTACGGCCAGTGACAGTGAGCAACAACGTGGGAACCCCACGCCAAATATGACCCTCTGCGCCGTTGGTCTCGACATATTGGCGAATATGGTCAGCCACCCAATCGCTCGGGCTGTCAATAATCTGTCCCTCTGTGGTCATGAACGAACAGTAGTGCCAATCCCAATTGGCGGGACCTCCAGATAAGCCGACACATCCAATGAGCACGCCCGTTCGTCTACACGGCAGCAAGCCCGTAGCCTTATCTGCGTGAACACCGCCCCTACCCAGCCACCCGCAGTACTGCCCG
>LIAZ01000239.1 GCA_001438985.1 Acidimicrobium sp. BACL17 MAG-120823-bin42
GACCTTGCCCCATTGCAAACAAACCTAGATGGCTATCGGTTGGCGATTATTCCAATCAACGATCATCGAGCAATAGTGATCGAATCGCACCGAAACGTTGGCTATGCAGCCAAACTAGGCGCATCTGGAATCATTGCTTACTTAATGGATACAAAGAACGTGCCCACGTATGAACGACGAGAAGAAACGTCACTGATTGGCTCACGCTTCCTTGACCCAACGACAGTTCAAAACGGATCTCGAGGCCGTGTGGGAAATGGAAGGAAGTCGTCGATCATGCTTCCGGGTGAGAAAATTGTCTTCAACGAAATCACGATCACGTTTACCCAATCAGGCCTCAAAGACAAGATCAGATTCAGTCTTACTAAATAGTTAGAGCTGCAGGCTCTTGATCTGCAGGAACTCCTCGAAGCCGTATTCACCAAGCTCGCGACCAATTCCCGACTGCTTGTAGCCACCAAATGGCGCATTCGGATTGAACGCTCCACCATTGACCTCCACCTGACCAGTGCGCATGCGCTTAGCAATGGCAATTGCCTTGTCTTTGTCGGCTGAGAACACTGCGCCTGCGAGTCCGTATGGTGAGTCATTGGCAATCGCTACCGCATCATCTTCGGTGTCGTACGGAATCATGACCAACACTGGGCCAAAGATTTCTTCTTGTGCAATGGTCATCTGGTTACTGACTTCCGAGAACACGGTTGGCTTCACGTAATAGCCAGTGGTCAATCCTTCTGGTGCGCCCGGCCCACCGAAGATCAACTTTGCTCCCTCGTCAATGCCCTTGTTGATGTAAGTCTGCACACGATCACGCTGCGCAGCCGATGCCAATGGCCCGAGGTTTGATCCTTCGGCAAACGGGTCGCCTACTTTCATTCCACTCGCTGCCGTGACCACTGCCTTTTCTGCTTCGGCAAGTCGGGCGCGCGGCACCAACATCCGTGTAAGCGCTGAACATGTTTGGCCACTGTTGAGGAATGCTTTACCAACACCACCCATTACCGCTTTGGTGAATGTTGCATCGTCCAAATCAGCGCAAATGATGTTTGCGCTCTTTCCGCCAAGCTCGAGAGCAATCTTCTTGATGGTCTCGGCACCAACTTGTGCAACACGCTTTCCTGCACGTGTTGAACCAGTAAATGACACCATGTCGATGTCGGCGCTTGCTGCAATTGCTTCACCAACTACCGGCCCTGTTCCCGTTACCAAGTTGAACACACCCTTTGGTAGGCCAACTTCATGAATGATCTCTGCCAACATGAATGCGTCTACTGGTGCAACTTCGCTTGGCTTC
>LIAZ01000240.1 GCA_001438985.1 Acidimicrobium sp. BACL17 MAG-120823-bin42
GAGATCAAACCAGATCGCGCTGCAATCTTTGGATAATCGCGAACACCAAATCGTTCAGCCAACAACAGTGACTGCATCATCACCATGTTGCCGATCGTGACGCCGAAAAGGCCGATCGCGATAAGCAAGCCGATTCGACTATTGATCAAGCCAAGACTTGCCAGCGAAATACCTTGCAGTCCAGCAAGACCAACGGTAAACCGCGTCATGTTTATCTTCGGAATAATGCGACCAGCAGCAAAACGCGAGAGGATTGACATCGTCGAAAGAACGATTGTTGCCAGAGTCGCAGTTGAACGGTTGGTGCGTTCTTCGACAAGTTTGACGAGTTGCAATGCGCCACCAACTTGAGCACCTAGCGCAAAGATGTATCCAAAAGTGACCGATTTGTAGAACCTGCTGCGCACTGCTTCGGCAAGTGGCGTGCCAGAAATATTCGCAATATCACCAGGTGCAGCTCGCGCGCCATCTGGCAACCAACCATAAGGTTGTGGAAACGCGCGCAACAAAACCAACGTGACAGGCACTGTGCCGCAGAACCAAATCAATGCCAACCATGGCGAACCGTTGCGAATGCCTTGCGTGTCGAGAATCCATTTAATAAATGGTGTAACGACGATGCCTCCCACCGAAAGACCCGTTGACGCAACAGCCAACGCACTCGCCCGCCGCACTTGGAACCATCGCGTGACAACCGTTGTTACCGGCCCCATGCCAGATGCCGACCAACCGAGTGCATAGAAGCAATACACAACAAAAAGTTGCCACCGTTGCTCAACGAAGCGCATTGAAAACAATGCGAGAGCAGCAACCGTCGCACCGCCGACGATCATGATTCGCACATCGTGCTTGGCGATGAACTTGGCGATCGGAATGCCCGAAACCCCACCTACTAAGAAAAAGAACGTTGTTGCTAACGAAATTGACGAAACCGACCAGCCGAGTTCACGACTGAATGCCTGCAGGTACACAGCCAAACCGTAGAAACCCAGACCAGATGAAAACGAGAGAAGAATAAAGCAGGCGCTGACGACCCACCAGCCGGGAAATTTAGTCGTTTGATTAAAAACGCTTTTTGCCACTACGAATTCTGCAGTTCATTAATGGCTGCAGCGAGGCGGTGATCCCGTGCCGTTACCGTGCGACCTTTGTCGTGACTACAGAGGTTGATTTCAACAACATTCCACGAGTTTGAC
>LIAZ01000241.1 GCA_001438985.1 Acidimicrobium sp. BACL17 MAG-120823-bin42
CAGCAACTATTCCAAGCGAGATCAACGTATCCATCGTGGTATTGCGATGTTGTGCATTCATTAACGCAGCACGATGAAACGGCCACGCACCCCACGTCACGACTGGAGCCGATAACGCCAATGCGTACCATTGCCAGTTTGTAAATTGCAGTGCCATCACCATGGAAACAACAACAACCGGTACCGCAAGTACAGCTGTAACGATGAGGCGAGTTTTCAACATCGCGACGCGTTCGCGAACCTCGGCATCCAACATGTCTGGCGTGGTTTCTTCCAACGTTCGCGCGCTGTAGCCAAGACCTTCAATCGTTGAAATGAACGTGGCAGCATCTGCCGACGTCGAATCAAAGGCGATGCGCGCAGACTCAGTCGCAAAGTTGACGATTGCTTCCACTCCGGGAAGTCCGTTCAGACCCTTTTCAATTGACATCGCGCACGCATTGCACGACATGCCAGAAATTGAAAGATCCAGTTGATTAACTACCGACTCGTCTGTGCTCATTGAGTACAGTCTCGTCGCTCGTGTGCCGCAATGTCAGTGACATTGGACAAATGAGGGTTTTATAGGCGAAAGTCTGGGCCTTGGTCGCCGTATCCGTTGAACGAATCAACAGATGCCATGACCAAGCGGTGTGCGAGTACAAATACACCCGAAGCGATAATGAGGGGAATGAACATGGCACTAGTATCCCATGCTTATCGTGATCAGTGATGGCAGAGCGATATATATCTCTAAATTAGATAACTGTTATCTGCCAATTCAGATTCAACACTTGTGGGTCGCCAGGGGCTCGAACCCTGGACCTGCGGATTAAAAGTCCGTTGCTCTACCAACTGAGCTAGCGACCCGAAACTGCACTTCCTTGATGCACGACAGGCTAGTTCCCCCAGGGCCGAATTCTTCAGTTGTTAGCAAATGATAAGAATCCAAGCGTGGTTTACACGCTGAGTAACGACAGTGCGTCTGTCTCCGTGGACGAAAGACATGGCGGTCGACTTGCGTCGCTATGCATCCACGGCGAGGAAGTTCTACTCACTGGCAACCCAGACAATTCGGCGCTTACTTGGGGCTGCTATCCAATGGTTCCCTACGCGGGTCGCGTCAGATCTGGCGTTGTGCGGTTCAACAATATTGATTACCAACTACCCCTTAGCCTTCCTCCACACGCAGCTCA
>LIAZ01000242.1 GCA_001438985.1 Acidimicrobium sp. BACL17 MAG-120823-bin42
AACGATTGCGAGCCCAGTCTTCATCATCGGTGATTTGGTCCATGTCGGAAAAGAACTCGAACATGTTTCCCGATGGGTCAGTGAGATACCAGAACATGTTGGCACCCAAATTGTGGCGGCCTACACCCACCACGTTTGCGTCTGGTCGTTCGGCAAGTACTTCCATTCCCAACTTCCCAATGGCATCGACATCGTCTACTTCAAGCGCGTAATGGTTGAGATGACTGGTGAATCCAGGGTGGATGAATAGGTTGTGGTGGTCGGTTTCCACACGCATGAAAGTGGCGATTCCGTTCAGGATTTGGTCGGAAACCTTGAACCCAAGTCCGTTCACATAGAAATCGGTGACCTTTTCAAAATGTGGGGTGCCGATCACCACGTGACCGAGCCGACGCGGAGGTCGTGGTTTCGCCTCGGTAATTGCATCTGCGCGCAGTCCGTCTCGATTGATCTTTCCAGAACTGTTGAGGCTTCGATCGGGCGAAGGTGTGAGTGGGGCGGGAGCTCCAACTTCAATAGTGATTGCATGATCAACGATTGGGTCTTTGCACGTCAAAGTAGTTCCTGAGATAGTTGATTCGACACCCATATCTTTTAAGCGCTTAGCAATATTGGCTAGGTCTTGCTCTGTTTCGCAACTGAGATGCAATGCGGCAAGGTGCCGGTAGTCGTCTTCAACAACGGTGATCTGTTTGTTGCGGTCTGTAGTGCCAAGAGTCCCAGAAGCATCTGCACTGAGTCCGCGGCGCTGCCAAAATTCGCTGAGCTCCTGCGGATTCTTTACTGCAAGATCGATGGAGAGTATTCCATTCAGAGCCATGATTACTTCGCTTTCTCGTAGTTGCTGACGCGCCGACACACGTTGGTGAGTGTTCCAATTCCTTCAATTGTTGAGGTGACGACATCGCCGTCTTTAAGAAACTTGCCTTGAGTAGCACCAATACCGTCTGGGGTGCCAGTGAAAATGATGTCACCAGAAGTAAGTGTCGTAATGCGCGATAGGTACTCGATGAGGAACGGCACATCGAAGATCAAATTCTTTGAGGAATCGCTTTGTCTCACTTCGTTGTTCACGCGAGTTTCCATGACAAAATCATTCAGGTCTGCAAAGTGATCCGTTGAATAAACAAA
>LIAZ01000243.1 GCA_001438985.1 Acidimicrobium sp. BACL17 MAG-120823-bin42
TAGGTCGGCGAGAGGCAACAACTCAACATTTGGGTGTCCTGTGATGATTGGGTCATGAGCCACGACCTGGCTTCCAAATGCGTGAAGCAGTTTTGCTACCGATGCACCAATTCTTCCCAACCCAATAATTCCAACTGTCTTGGTTGAAAGCAATGACCCCATCATGGGCGACCAATTTCCAGCACGAATGTGTGAGTCGGTAACTGAAATTCCGCGCAACATGTTGAGCATGTGCCCAATGGTTAATTCGGCAACAGCTTGTGTTGGAGCATCAGGGGTGTTGAACACATCAATCCCGAGTTTCTTGGCTGCGTTGAGGTCAACGTTGTCAAGTCCAGTTCCACATCGCGCAATAACCCGCAGGGATTTTGCACCAGAAAGCACTTTTTCTGTAAGTGGTTCTAGTCCTGCCAATAAAGCAATGACACCGTGAGATGTGAGTTCTGCCACTTCATTTTCGGTAAGCCTTCTCCCGTAGGGATTTTTTTCAATAGAAATTCCACGGTCTTGTAATGCCTTTGCATCATGGAAGTTCCCGAGATCGAAGGAAGAAGTAGTGATCAACACTTTTGACACAACAAATAACCTACCCGAGTTACGGCCTCAGAATTTCAATGCTTTTGCCAAAAAGCGCACAGGATGAGGAACTGTTCGCGCATATTGATTGCAAAACTGTGATCGTGCGTCAATCACTTGAGGTGAGTTCCACCACCCATCAACGTCATCCCAAATGCGATTAATGAATGCGGCCGCTGATTCCGGTGTTGAGTGAAACATCCCCGCACGTTCCATCAATTGAAAAACAGGCTCAGCTTCAGGGCGAGTTTGGACAAATGAAGAATCCCAGGCGATCACCGTTGGAACTCCGCTGCTGATTGTTTCAGGGAATGTGGTCCCGTTGTGACTTGTTAACACCAACTTTGCATCACTCAGCAGCGATGAAAATGAAATCGTTCCATCATCTTGTCGTATTTGAGGAGCCCGTGATGTCCACCACATATCTTGTGGACTGCCGGTCTCTGCGTGACCATGATGAATTCGAAGGACAGTGTTTTGCTGGGTTTCAGACGTAAGGCCTTTGACGATGTCTGACATGAATGGT
>LIAZ01000244.1 GCA_001438985.1 Acidimicrobium sp. BACL17 MAG-120823-bin42
AGTCCATGGCAGATGCTTTCCTCATCAAGTGGGTTCACAAGCACTGCTGCCCCACCTGCAACCTCTTCAGTAGAAATGCCACTACTTGTCACTACGGGTGTTCCCTGAACCATTGCTTCCAAAACCGGCAATCCGAAACCTTCCCACAACGAGGGATAAGCCATGACGCTGGCTGCGCCATACAAGCCAGGCAGGTAACGATCTTCTACGTGTCCAAGAAACTGCACGCGGTCACTGTCGTGCATCTGTACATCACCCCACCCTTGCGCCCCCGCAACCACCAATGGTGGAAGTGTTGGATCCTGGGCCATCGCCGACACTAAGCGTGCAAGATTTTTGCGCGGCTCGACTGTTCCGACAAACAGCACAAACTCACGAGGCAATTGCAATTTTGTTCGTGCTTCGGCGACCTGCTCAATCGTTGCCACCTCTGCCCGCACGCCAAGAGGCACATAGCGAACACGATCAGCAGAAAACCCAGCATCGCGACAGTCATCAATGGTTTTCTGCGAACTGCATAACAGCATCGCGGCATGCTTACGCAATGACGACAGGCTCCGGCGAAACACGCGGTTGCCTTGGCGCGTAAAAAACTCGGGGTAATGCAAAAACGCCAAGTCGTGAACCGTTGCAACCATCGGCTTGTTTGTGGCAAACGGAATGATGGTGGTGTTGTGAACCATGTCTACTTCGGGAAGCACGCGTTCAACTTTTGGCTGACGAAGACGAAGCGAAGTTTCATACAGCAATGCACCAGAAGTGGGTAGGCCCGCAACATCAATTGAGATATCAAATGTGACCGATGAGTCTTCGCCGTGACGCCCAGAAACGCCGACAAGATGGACATCAGGTCGAACTTGTGGCATTGCACGAGCCACTTCGATGGCTGATACAGCCGTGCCACCAGGCACGCGGTGCCAGCACTGCTCAAGTGTGTAGGCGACCCGCACGCCTTCCATTGTGCCAATTCAGTATCGTTATCAGCATGACCTCATCGATAACGCTTGCCTATTGGGCAGATCGCACAGTGGTCGTCACCGGTGGCAACGGTTTTCTTGGTTCCAAAGTGGTGGCAAAGTTGCGCGGTGTTGGAGCCAACGTGGT
>LIAZ01000245.1 GCA_001438985.1 Acidimicrobium sp. BACL17 MAG-120823-bin42
TTGTCATTACTGGTTGTTTCATTCTGCTCATCGGTTGGTTCGGGTTTAACCCGGGCTCGCAGTTAGGTGCAGATCCGGTGATCGGTCGAATCGCATTGACCACACTGTTGGCAGGTTCAGCGGGTGCAGCAGTTGCAATGTTCACCACCTGGTATCGAGGTAAGCCTGATGTGGCAATGGCAGGAAACGGCTTGCTTGCGGGTTTAGTCGGTGTGACAGCTGGTTGCTACGCGGTAACCACGGTTGGTGCAGTCATCATCGGAGCGATCAGCGGCCTGTTGGTAGTTGGGTCAGTGCACATGTTTGACAAGTTCAAGATTGACGATCCAGTTGGCGCTATTTCAGTCCACGGAGTGTGCGGAGTGTTTGGAACGATTGCAGTCGGACTCTTCTCGAACGAATCATCTGAAGGATTTATCTCCAAGGGATTGTTCTACGGTGGTGGCACTGACCAGTTGGTAAGTCAGATCATTGGAGTTTTGGGAATTGGTGCATTCGTACTTGTTGCATCAACGATTCTGTTTGCAGTGATCAAGCGAACCATGGGACTCCGCGTGAGCCCAGAGGAAGAACTTGCCGGGCTCGACATGTTTGAACACGGCTCACTTGGTTACGGCCAAGACGCTTAAGGAGTAATACATCGCCAAGAACTCGGGCAGTCCGCCGCAACGACTGCTCGAGTTTTTGGCTTTATACGTGTCCGAGGGACGCCATCTTCATGCGATTTCGCGTTCCAGCAATGGTGTACACCACAATAAAGATCAATGCGTCAAGCAAGATGATGGTTGCGCTCGCCGAAGTGTCAAGGTGATAACTGAGGTTCATTCCCGCAAAACACGTCACTGCGCCGATGGCAGGAGAGATCCACAGTAAGCGCGAAAAACTGTTGGTGGTCATGCGGGCAGATGCTGCAGGAATGACGAGCAATGCAGAGATGAGCAAGGTGCCGATCACGCGCATGGTGACCAAAATGGTGAGCGACAGTAGCGATAACAACACCATTTCGACGACAGAGACGTTGACGCCAGAAACCTGGGCAACATCTGGATCAAACGTGGAGAACAACAGCTTGCGGTACCACACCACCACAACTGCCA
>LIAZ01000246.1 GCA_001438985.1 Acidimicrobium sp. BACL17 MAG-120823-bin42
TTGCAGTCGTGGTGGTGTGGTACCGCAAGTTGTTGTTTTCCACGTTTGATCCAGATGTTGCCCAGGTATCTGGCGTCAACGTCTCTGTCGTCGAAATGGTGTTGTTGTCGCTACTGTCGCTCACCATTTTGGTCACCATGCGCGTGATCGGCACCCTACTCATCTCGGCATTGCTCGTCATTCCTGCAGCATCTGCCCGCATGACCACCAATAGTTTTTCGCGCTTACTGTGGATCTCTCCTGCCATCGGCGCAGTGACGTGTTTTGCGGGAATGAACCTCAGTTATCACCTTGACACTTCGGCGAGCGCAACCATCATCTTGCTTGACGCATTGATCTTTATTGTGGTGTACACCATTGCTGGAACGCGAAATCGCATGAAGATGGCGTCCCTCGGTCACGTATAAAGCCAAAAACTCGAGCAGTCGTTGCGGCGGACTGCCCGAGTTCTTGGCGATGTATTACTCCTTAAGCGTCTTGGCCGTAACCAAGTGAGCCGTGTTCAAACATGTCGAGCCCGGCAAGTTCTTCCTCTGGGCTCACGCGGAGTCCCATGGTTCGCTTGATCACTGCAAACAGAATCGTTGATGCAACAAGTACGAATGCGCCGATTCCCAAAACTCCAATGATCTGACTTACCAACTGGTCAGTTCCACCACCGTAGAACAATCCTTTGGAGATAAATCCTTCAGATGATTCGTTCGAGAAGAGTCCGACTGCAATCGTTCCAAACACTCCGCACACTCCGTGGACTGAAATAGCGCCAACTGGATCGTCAATCTTGAACTTGTCAAACATGTGCACTGACCCAACTACCAACAGGCCGCTGATCGCTCCGATGATGACTGCACCAACCGTGGTTACCGCGTAGCAACCAGCTGTCACACCGACTAAACCCGCAAGCAAGCCGTTTCCTGCCATTGCCACATCAGGCTTACCTCGATACCAGGTGGTGAACATTGCAACTGCTGCACCCGCTGAACCTGCCAACAGTGTGGTCAATGCGATTCGACCGATCACCGGATCTGCACCTAACTGCGAGCCCGGGTTAAACCCGAACCAACCGATGAGCAGAATGAAACAACCGGTAATGACTA
>LIAZ01000247.1 GCA_001438985.1 Acidimicrobium sp. BACL17 MAG-120823-bin42
CGTTATGTAGAAGAAAAGCGTCACTACGAAAAGCCAATTGCCATCAGCGACAATGTATTTCTTGATCGTGAGCGTTGCATTTTGTGTGATCGATGCACTCGCTTTGCCGATGAAGTAGCAGGTGATGCACTGATTTCATTTACCAGTCGCGGCAACAACACTCAGGTGATGACGTTTCCTGACGAGCCATTCAGCAGCTATTTTTCAGGCAACACGGTGCAGATTTGCCCAGTTGGTGCACTGACCGCCAAGCCCTATCGCTTCAAGGCGCGGCCATGGGACTTAGACCAGGTGGAAAGCACCTGCACAACATGTTCAGTTGGCTGTCGCACGGTGGTGCAAAGCAGCCGCGATGAGTTGGTGCGCTATCAAGGTGTTGATATCGACCCTGTGAACTGGGGCTGGCTGTGCGATAAGGGCCGTTTCAATTTTGAAGCGATTAACTCCGAAGATCGATTGTCCACTCCGTATCTCAAGGACGCACAAGGCAACCATGTTGCAACCACGTGGTCGTCGGCTCTCGAAACTGCTGCACGAATGATTCGCACATCACTTGCAACTTCACCAGAGTCGGTTGCCATCATCGGTGGTGCTCGTGGAACAAACGAAGATGCGTTTGCATGGGCGCAGTTAGCCGATGCGATTGGCGTCGATCAACGAGATGCTCAGTTGGCCGATGGTTTGCCGGCCGAAGTGTTCTCGCTTGCACAAGCAACGATTGACGAGGCCATGGCGGCACAGACCATCATCCTGCTCGCACCCGATCTCAAAGAAGAACTGCCTGTTCTCTATTTGCGAATTCGCGATGTTGCTCAAAAGCGCAAGGCGAAAGTGGTTGAAATCACTTCGCGACCAACCGGACTCACGCCGAGTGCGTGGAAGACAGTACTGGTCGAGCCGGGTAAGGCTGCTTCCACTATTCGCGCTGGTCTTGACCAAAGCATTCTCAAGCAAATTGGTTCGGGAACGGTTTCGGTTGTGGTGGGTCGAATGAACCTGGCAGAAAGCGCCGAATCAGTGGTGCTTGCACTTGCCGAAATTTTGCACGTTGCACCGCAGGCAAAGGTGTTGCCGGTGCTGCGACG
>LIAZ01000248.1 GCA_001438985.1 Acidimicrobium sp. BACL17 MAG-120823-bin42
AATGAAATCATGAACGACGGATACAACAATTACGACGTGACGGATGATGATTCATTCGTTGATGACGCCGTTCATCAGCGCAGTCTGTACGACCGATGGCGTCCTGCGCTCGTTGCATTTGCAGTACTGCTGAGCGTGGTCGCATTCGGTGTGTTGTCTAATGACAACAGCGACTCGGTCGAAGTGGCATCACCAGATTCGATTGAGCAACCAACAACTACGGTGCAACTCGTTCCGTTGACACGCACGTTGAAGACTGGCATGAAAGGCGACGATGTATTGCGGTTGCAACAGCGATTAGCGGCAATGCGTTTTGATCCAGGCCCACAAGATGGAGAATTTGGCCAAAACACGTTGCAAGCAGTATGGGCGTTTAAAAAACTGGTCATGCAAACGCCACGTGAGCGCACTACTGGCGAAGTCACTCCATCGACATGGGTGATCATGCAGCAGGCTGCGCAGGTGCAGCCTCGTCGACAAGCCGATTCACCAAGCCACGTAGAGGTGTACTTGCCTGAGCAAGTGCTCATTGTGTTTAAGGGTGGCGAAGTGCAATTAATTACGCACATGTCTTCTGGCTCGAACGAAGCGTGGTGTGAAGAAGTAACGATTGACCCAGGCCAAGACGGTAACAACACGATGAAACAGATAAAGATGGGCATTTGTGGCGAAGCAGTTACTCCGCCAGGGATTTTCTATTTTTATAATCGCCACACCGGCATGCGGGAATCAAAGTTGGGCAGCATGTACAACCCCGTGTACTTCAATTACGGTATTGCAATCCATGGTGCGATCTTGGTTCCACTCGAGCCTGCCTCACACGGCTGTGTGCGACTGCCTATGTCGGTTGCGCGATATTTCCCTGCGCTAGTCGCATATGGCGATCGGGTGTACGTCTTCGATGGAATCAAAGAGCCAGAAGAATACGGTTCGCCGGTGCCACCATTTGATCGACCAGACCCCAACTACACCACTACGACGTCAACTATTGCGCCCGATGCCGTGGCTGTAACCACTGTTGTTCCGTGATCCACTGACATTTCCGAAGTTGTGCAATAAGGTACGACGATGAACCTGATTCCCT
>LIAZ01000249.1 GCA_001438985.1 Acidimicrobium sp. BACL17 MAG-120823-bin42
AAAGAAATCATGAACGACGGATACAACAATTACGACGTGACGGATGATGATTCATTCGTTGATGACGCCGTTCATCAGCGCAGTCTGTACGACCGATGGCGTCCTGCGCTCGTTGCATTTGCAGTACTGCTGAGCGTGGTCGCATTCGGTGTGTTGTCTAATGACAACAGCGACTCGGTCGAAGTGGCATCACCAGATTCGATTGAGCAACCAACAACTACGGTGCAACTCGTTCCGTTGACACGCACGTTGAAGACTGGCATGAAAGGCGACGATGTATTGCGGTTGCAACAGCGATTAGCGGCAATGCGCTTTGATCCAGGCCCACAAGATGGAGAATTTGGCCAAAACACGTTGCAAGCAGTATGGGCGTTTAAAAAACTGGTCATGCAAACGCCACGTGAGCGCACTACTGGCGAAGTCACTCCATCGACATGGGTGATCATGCAGCAGGCTGCGCAGGTGCAGCCTCGTCGACAAGCCGATTCACCAAGCCACGTAGAGGTGTACTTGCCTGAGCAAGTGCTCATTGTGTTTAAGGGTGGGGAAGTGCAATTAATTACGCACATGTCTTCTGGCTCGAACGAAGCGTGGTGTGAAGAAGTAACGATTGACCCAGGCCAAGACGGTAACAACACGATGAAACAGATAAAGATGGGCATTTGTGGCGAAGCAGTTACTCCGCCAGGGATTTTCTATTTTTATAATCGCCACACCGGCATGCGGGAATCAAAGTTGGGCAGCATGTACAACCCCGTGTACTTCAATTACGGTATTGCAATCCATGGTGCGATCTTGGTTCCACTCGAGCCTGCCTCACACGGCTGTGTGCGACTGCCTATGTCGGTTGCGCGATATTTCCCTGCGCTAGTCGCATATGGCGATCGGGTGTACGTCTTCGATGGAATCAAAGAGCCAGAAGAATACGGTTCGCCGGTGCCACCATTTGATCGACCAGACCCCAACTACACCACTACGACGTCAACTATTGCGCCCGATGCCGTGGCTGTAACCACTGTTGTTCCGTGATCCACTGACATTTCCGAAGTTGTGCAATAAGGTACGACGATGAACCTGATTCCTT
>LIAZ01000250.1 GCA_001438985.1 Acidimicrobium sp. BACL17 MAG-120823-bin42
CGAGTCGTAATCCATCGGTCGTCCGAAACCATTAGACAATCGAATGCGAATACCAATCAACTCATTGTGTTGATGTGCCGATTCCACCGCTGCCTCTGCACCCAAGTGAGTGGCGGCATACGGATGTGCAGGATTGGTTGGAGTGATTTCAGAAAGGTGGCCTGTCAACGGGGCACCGTAAACATGTGCTGTTGAGAAATAGATAAAGCGAGACATGTTTCGGCGCACGGCTTCTTGTAACAGCATGATTGTTCCGTCAGTAGTGACAAGCTGAGCGAGATCTGGATTGTTGAGCGATTCAATGTCGTTTAATGCAGCAAGCTGAATAATGCTGTCGACATGTTTTGGGATATTCAAAAATGTCTGTGGATCAGTGAGGTCCAGTTGGATTACACGAGCGTCCGACGCCCACTTAGGTGCACTGCGGTGGAACCGCGATGAAAGTACAAGATTGATATCGGCAGTTTCATGAAGATGAGCAGCAATGCGTCCACCTAGATTGCCGAATCCTCCAACCAGGAGGACGGTTGCACTCATTTGTGCTTCAGTGCCCAGTCGTAGGGGATTCGAGGATCTGCTGGGTCGCAACGGTCAATCTCGTTTGGATCGTGGGGAATTGACGCACAGTTTGCGACGAGTGAAGCCTCTGGGCCCACCCCTTTAAATCCATTCCACACCATAGGTGGCACAGTTACGAGCACGTAGTTGTCGGGCCCCATGAATATTTCTTGAATCTCACCTCGGGTTGGACTATCTGGTCGTTCGTCGTACAACACAAATTTGATTCGGCCAACAGGAACTGCGTAGTTCAGTGTCATTTCTTTATGAATGTGCCAAGCCTTAACTGCATCCGGAAATACGGTTGAGAAATAAATCTCTCCGAACTGCGTGAAATGCTCATCTGTTGATCGCAACATGTGCATGACTTTTCCACGCTCATCCAAAATTTGCCGAAGCGGGGTGATAACTACTCCATCAATCACGTTTACCTATTTCGTATTCTGTAAGTTGCTGTTGAGTTACTGAAATTGCCTGTGTGCCTTGATGCACAAGTTGATACCAAGAAACAGTTTTCTCCA
>LIAZ01000251.1 GCA_001438985.1 Acidimicrobium sp. BACL17 MAG-120823-bin42
CAGTTGTGGATCCGAATGGAACGACAAACGCTTCGAGCGTTGCCTCAAACCGGGGGATCAATGTTCACCATCCGCACCTATCAACAACCAATCACGGAGTATGTGCAACGCGGAACAGATGTTGCTGCCACGTTGTACTCGCTGGTACAGCGATTGCCAGACGATGTTGCAAAATACAAATCAATACTGCACTACCGCACGTCGCTACTTGCTTGGCTTGCGCCGTTTATTCGCTAATCACGTGGTGTAATCGGCGTTGATCCGCACGTACCCATCGGTGAGGTCGCACCCCCACACGGTGGCGTGTGAAGTACCTGTGTTCAGACTGACATGAATCAACACATCAGCGCCTTTCATGTATGTGCTGAGTGTCGCCAAGCCTGAAGAGTCAACTTGGGTGGGGTACACCTCTTGATTGCCAAACCGAATCACCACATTGTCTTGCTGGATGTCTTGGTACTGACTGCATTTTCCAACAGCCATTGCTACGCGTCCCCAGTTGGGGTCGGCGCCATGCACTGCAGTCTTAACCAATGGGGAATTGACGATTGCTTTGGCAACGGTTTTGGCCTGTTCAGAGTCGCGGGCACAGTCAACACGAACTTCAATGAGTTTTTCGGCACCCTCGCCATCGCGTGCAACCTGCTTGGTGAGTGAAAGAGCAACTTCGTGTAGTGCTGTTTCAAATGTGGCAAGGTCGACGCTTCCTGCTTTGCCGCTCGCCATCACAATTGCGGTATCACTTGTTGATGTATCTGTATCGACAGAAACACAGTTAAAGGTTGTAGCGATAACACGCTGAAAAATATTGTTGAGATCGGCAGGAGCGATATCTGCATCGGTGAACATCAACGTGATCAGTGTTGCCATATTTGGCTCGATCATGCCCACGCCCTTTGCCACGCCAACAATTCGTGCCGAACTGCCGGCAATGGTGCACTCGGCGGTTTTGCTTACGGTGTCGGTGGTCATGATGCCACGCGCGACATCGTCGGCTGATGTTCCCTGTGGCTGTGATGGAAGAGAGGCCAGACCAGCGCGAACGTTG
>LIAZ01000252.1 GCA_001438985.1 Acidimicrobium sp. BACL17 MAG-120823-bin42
GAGCGTGAGCGCAGCCATCACTTTGAGAATGTGTGGAACCTGGGTAGCGGAATACATGGTGACATCGCCACCAAATGGTTGAGGAACAGCAGCAATCGCGCGCGGTTCCATGGCCATTGGGATGAGTCGTTGCTGAACATAACGCTCTTTGACTGTGAATGCGGCATTCTTGAATGCTTCTTCAACACAACCAGGAGTTGATTCGATGAGCAGTGGCCAGGTGTAACTGGAGTTCGTACCAAGCTCTTCGTGCAAAATCACTTTGTCACTGAGTGCTTCATCCAAGTCGACAACCGCAGGAAGCACTTCGTACGTGACATCAATAAGGTCAAGTGCGTCGCGAGAAATGGTTTCACTTGTGGCGAGAACTGCAACAACTCCATCGCCGACATAATGAACCTTGCTCACAGCAAGCGGGTAGTGAACCGGGTTTTTCATGTCTGGCGTGACTGGCCATGCGCAAGGCATTGGTGCCGCCCACAACGATTCAAGGTCTGCACCTGTGTACACCGCAACAACGCCGGGCAATGCCGCAGCAAGCGTGGTATCAATGTTGACGATTCGAGCGTGCGCATGCTCGGAACGTTTGACCGCTAGGTGCAACGCGCCTGGAATGCTCAGGTCATTAGTGAATTTTCCTTCACCAGTGAGGAGGGCCGGATCTTCGCGGCGAAGTAAGCGTGTGCCGATCACCGTGTTTGGACGATTGTCTGTCATAGTCATGACGTTCCCCTTTACTTTGCTGCTGCTAATACCGACTTCACAATGTTGTGGTAACCCGTGCATCTGCATAAGTTGCCCTCAAGACCAAGGCGCACATCGTCCTCGGTTGGGTGGGGGTTTTCATTCAGCAATCCAATCGCTGCCATCACCATTCCGGGAGTGCAGTAACCGCATTGCAGTCCATGGTTTTCCATGAACGCTTGTTGCATCGGATGCATTACGCCATCCTTGCTTAAACCTTCAATCGTGGTAATCGAACAACCATCTGCTTGTGCAGCAAGGATGGTGCAACTCTTCACTGCTTCACCGTCTAGA
>LIAZ01000253.1 GCA_001438985.1 Acidimicrobium sp. BACL17 MAG-120823-bin42
ACATTCGGGCATACAACAACGAACCCATCAGATATCGGCTTGACATTGCTCGACCGCTGCTTGAAGGCGTTGTGCGACAAAAAGCGGTTGACTGGTCTAATTCACTCTTTCTGTCATGCAGGTTTACCGCCTGGCGAGATGGTCCTTATAACGAATACCTTTACAACTTTTTCAAGAGTTTGTCGGTTGAGCGAATGCGTCGCGCTGAAGCAGAAGTGGTGCGCAAGCACGGGTCAACAGATGAACCAACTACCGAGATCGAACTTGGTGACTACATCGTGCAGCGCTATTGCCCCCACCGCAAAGCAGATCTCTCCGAATTTGGTGTCATTGAAAACGGCAATGTGGTGTGCACGCTGCATGGTTGGAAGTTTGATGCGGCTAGCGGCAAGTGCCTCAATGCCGATGACCACCAGCTGGCAATTCGCAAACGAACTACTTAAGTTCGCCGTACACCACTACTTTGGTGCCAAGTGGCATCAGTTCGGATTCCCAAATCATGTCCATTGCCGCTGGCGTGACGCGAACACACCCATGACTTGCTGGATATGCAGGCACTACCTGTGAGCCATGAATAGCCACACCACCAATGAAGTACTTTGGCCGATAAATCTGACCTAGGTCGCCATTCCACCAGCCATCTGGTCGTTCGCGATTGGTTTTAAACGTTCCCACAGGAGTTATCGAAGTACCGCGAAGCATGACGCCAGGAGTGTTCATGTCGGGCTCAACGTATTCGCGGTCGTCGCCCGTGGACGCATTGAGTGCGTACTTCGTAACGCCATCTTCAATGAGGAACAACAGTTGCCGCTCTTTGTCCACCTCTACCAGCGTGCCTTCTGTTGCTTTGCCTTGCACGCGCAACGTCATCTCCTCCAACAGATACGCGGTTGCTGTATTGATGCTTCCTGTTGGACGCAGTCGGTAGTACTTCTGAAATGCCATGACAGCTTGGCGAGTCGTTTCGTCGTACTTACCTGGAGGCGACTCAAGCCAAAAACCCAGGCTCAGCAGTTTGCGTTGTGCTGCCTT
>LIAZ01000254.1 GCA_001438985.1 Acidimicrobium sp. BACL17 MAG-120823-bin42
TGATCATGCCAATCACCTGCACCACGATGAGACGCACATTCTCCGGAATCTTTTTGCCAATCAGCAAGCCAACTGTTCCGCCTACGAGAATCGTGGCAGTATTGATAAGTGTTCCCAGGCCAATCACACACCCACGCTATATGACGGTGATCTTGGCACTCAGTGCCGCAATGTTCTACGGCGTGGCTGACTACTCAGGCAGTCGCGGAGCCCGTCTTGCACCTGCCGCATCAATCACATTCCTCGGTCAGGCAATCGCGTTCGTGTTCATTGCATTTTTTCTATTTTTTGCCAAAACTCCCGTGATGCCAGCCGAAAGCTGGATGTGGACAACCGGTGGTGGTTTTGGCGGTGCCATTGCCTTAGTCGCCTTCTACCAAGCCATGTCAAAAGGCTCGATGACGGTCATAGCACCCATCACCGCAGTCATTGGATTATCCGTTCCTGTTCTTGCAGGTGTGTTGCAAGGCGAACGTCCGTCATCACTCGCCTGGTTGGGTATCGCGATCGCCGTTGTTGCCGTTGCCCTCGTTGGAGATGTTCTGGATCGTCATGATTTACCAACGTCGATGAGTGCGATCTGGATGGCCGTGGCCGCCGGATTTGGTTTCGGCATGATTTTCGTGTGTATGGGCAATGCCAGTCACGAACATGGTCTGTGGCCGTTATTCGGTCAACGGATGGTCAGCGTTCCCACAGTTGCGTTGATCGCGTTACTGCAAACGAAACGAATTCACGTCCCCAAAAAAGCCATCGGCTTTGCCATTCTTGCTGGAGTCCTCGATACATCTGCCAACGGTTTGTATCTCGCGGCAACCAGCATGGGCATGATGTCACTTGTTGCGGTGATCGTGGCGCTGTATCCGGTGTCAACCGTTGCTCTTGCGATGAAGTTTGATCATGAACGCCTGCACCGCTCACAGGCCGTAGGGATCGTGATGGCTGCCGCAGCATTGGTGCTTGTTAGCGTTTAATCAATCAACACACATCAGCAGAGTCGGGCTGGCGGGATTTGAACCCACGACC
>LIAZ01000255.1 GCA_001438985.1 Acidimicrobium sp. BACL17 MAG-120823-bin42
TGGCAAGTTTTCTCACTGCATTCTTATGGTCACCATTACCTTTCTCGTTGAGCACAACTCAACATTGGACGTCGCAGTCCGCTCCAGTAGTTGCGGCTCGCGAGGCTCTTGAGTTTGTTCCAGGTGATGTTTCCGTAGCGGCGTATCACTCGGTGTCAGCACATCTTGCCCGTCGAGTCGAGATCTACTCATTCCCGAATCCGTTTCAACGTTCGCTGTATGGCCCAGACGTATTTGCCAAGGGCGATAGGTTGCCTCAGGCGGAAACGGTGGAGTACGTGATCCTGCCACTCACGCTCGAAGCCGATGCGAATGCAATCTGGCAGGCAGAAGTCAGTCGTTTTTCGGTGGTGTTTAGTAACGCGTGGTGGGTCGTATACCAACGCAGTTAATAATGATGAGATTTTGGTGCTATGGTGCAACCGTCGTTAATTGAGCCCCGTGAGGTTCAGACGAGGAGGACTAATGAAGCAAGAGCAGCCACGCTCGTCGAGTAGGACGGCACTATCTGGGCCAGACGTGCAGCGGGCTATTTCCCGAATCGCTCATGAGATTGTTGAACGCAATCACGGCGCACAAAATGTTGTCCTCGTTGGTTTGCAGCGCGGAGGAACATGGATCGCCGATGCACTTGCCGAACGAATTTGTGCCATCGAACCCGAACTAACGATTCCAAATGGATCGCTAGATGTATCGATGCACCGGGACGACATTGGGATTCGCCCCATTGTTCCTGGGGCAATTAGTGATATTTCCTTCGACATCAATGGCGCCATCGTGGTGCTCGTTGATGACGTGCTGTACACGGGTCGAACTGTTCGTGCAGCACTTGAAGCCCTGAATAATTTTGGTCGTCCGCAGGCGGTGCAGCTGGCGGTCATCGTCGATCGCGGGCATCGAGAACTGCCCATTCGTCCAGATTTTGTGGGTAAAAACCTGCCGACGCAGATAGGCGATGAAGTAGTTGTGTCTGATTCTGGTGTTGTGATCACCGCTGAGGTTTCGCCATGAAGCATCTTCGG